>CALBTQ010000634.1 GCA_937967875.1 uncultured Pseudomonadota bacterium | reverse complement strand
AGCGCCATGATCGCCTGCATGGCCAACAGCACTTGCAGCCGCTTGCTGCCGCGTGGCGCGCTCCAGCAGGCGATGGCCAGCGCCCAGCCGATCAACGTGGCCAGGATGATCGCCACCAACATCTGATCGGCGGTGACGTACATGATGTGTTGCAGGCGCGTGCCGGTCAGCGTTTCCACGCCGCCCGCTTCTTCCAGGTTGTGCAGCGTGAAAAACACGGGAATCAGCAACAGCATCGCACGCAGGGCGCGGCTGGGCGGGACGGTTGAGGTCGGTGCGGCGTTTGACATGCCGCTTACTGTTGGGTCAGTCGGGAGTTCTGTCAATAGAGTCAGTATAAATGGTCATTTCGCATAACGACGCATAAACCGGCTATGACCAAGTTCGGAAGAAATTCGGCTGTTGGTTGCGGCAGCCCTCATCCCCGACCCTTCTCCCACGGGGAGAAGGGAGTCCACGCCGCCGACTTTTACCCTCTCCCGGGGGAGAGGGTCGGGCGCAGCCCGGGGTGAGGGCAAAAAAACAAAACAAGTCGATATAATGCATCCCGATATTTCCAAACTTTTTTCCGCGATTTTCACCTTGCCCTTGCCCAAGCACCTTTGGTTTTGTAGGATTCCATCGGCCCACACCAGGGTTAAGGAGTTGGTATGTCAAAGGGTAAGTACGAGCGCGTTTTGCTGAAATTGTCGGGCGAAGCGCTGATGGGCAAGGCCGGGTACGGCATCGACGACGAAGTGCTGGCCGAAGTGGCCGGCGAAGTGGCCGAGGCCGCCAAATTGGGCGTGCAGATCGGCGTGGTGCTCGGCGGCGGGAATATCTTCCGCGGCATGAAGGGCGCCAGCAAGGGCATGAACCGCGCCAGCGCCGATTACATGGGCATGCTGGCCACGGTGATGAACGCCCTGGCCATGCAGCACGCGTTGGAGCAGGCCGGGTGCCAAACCCGCGTGATGAGCGCTCTGCCCATGCAGGCCGTGGCCGAACCGTACATCCGCCAGCGGGCGATTCATCATCTGGACAGCGGCTACGTGGTGATTTTCTGCGCCGGCACCGGTTCGCCGTTTTTCACCACCGACACCGCCGCCGCGTTGCGCGCCGCCGAAATCGGCGCGAAGGTGCTGCTCAAGGCGACCAAGGTCGACGGCGTGTACGACAGCGATCCGGTGACCAATCCCGACGCGAAATTTTATGAGCACCTGACCTTCACCCAGGTGCTTTCCGACAACCTGCGGGTGATGGACGCCGCGGCGATCAGCCTGTGTCGCGACAACGCCATCCCGGTGGTTGTCTTCAATCTGAAAAAACGCGGGAACATCATTCGCGTGCTGAATGGCGAGCCCGTCGGAACGCTAATCAAGGAGTAGACCGTGATTAACGAAGTGCTGGAATCCGGCAAAGACGGAATGGAAAAGAGCATTCAGAACCTCAGCCGGGAGTTGGTCAAGATCCGCACCGGCCGCGCCAACCCGGCGATCCTCGATGCGATCCGCGTCGACTACTACGGCACCCCCACGCCGCTGAACCAGATGGCCACCATCGCGGTGCCCGAATCGCGCCTGATCGTCATCTCGCCGTGGGAAAACAAGTTGTGCAACGACATCGCCAAGGCCATTCAGAGCAGCGATCTGGGCCTGAATCCGAGCAACGACGGCAAAGTCGTGCGCATCTCCTTCCCGCCGCTGACCGAGGATCGCCGCAAGGATCTGGCCAAGCAGATCAAGAAAATCGGCGAGGATCACAAGATCGTCATCCGCAAGGAACGGCGCGACGCCAACGAGATGCTCAAGGAACTGGAGAAGGACGGCGAAATCTCTGAAGACGACATGCACAAGGGCATCGACCGCGTCCAGAAACTGCATGACGATTTCATCAAGAAGATCGACGAAATCGTCGCCGTCAAGGAAAAGGAGATCATGGAGATCTAAGGCGCATGACTTCATCGCAGCCCGATCCCCTGTTTGCCGATCTCGATCGTCGCCGCCTGCCGCAACACATTGCGATCATCATGGACGGCAACGGGCGCTGGGCGAAGATGCGCGGTCTGCCCCATATTCAAGGGCACTCCCGGGGTCTGGACGCCGCGCGCGAAATTATCAAGGCCTGCGCACAACTGAAGATTGAATATCTCACGCTCTATGCGTTTTCCACCGAAAACTGGCGCCGCCCCACCGCTGAGGTCGACGCCCTTTTTCATCTAATGACCGGCGCCATTGCGCGGGAGCTGCCCGACTTGCTCAAGCACGATGTGCGCCTGCTCACGATCGGCGATCTGTCGCGCCTGCCCGCCAAAGCGCGCGAGGCCGTGCAAGGAGCGATCGAGCAAACCGCCCATGGCAAAGGCTTGACCCTGACGGTCGCGCTGTCCTATTCGGGGCGCGACGAGCTGGTGCGCGCGGTGCGCAACATCGCCGCCGACGCGCAAACCGGCGCACTCGATCCGCAACGGCTCGACGAAAAAATCTTCGCCGGCTTCCTGGATACCGCCGGCTTGCCCGATCCCGATTTGATGATTCGCACCAGCGGCGAAATGCGCCTGTCGAATTTCCTTCTCTGGCAGGTCGCTTACGCTGAACTGTTTATTACCGACACCCTGTGGCCCGACTTCTTGCCCGCCGAGTTGCAGCTGGCGTTGCATTCCTTCGCCGACCGCGAACGACGGTTCGGCCGCACGGGCGAACAACTCGCGACGGACCGCTGACGCCGCGCCCATTCGCCGGGAAAGGACTTACGCGTGGAACCGAAAAAAATCATCGTCGCGCTGGTGCTCTTGCCGGCGTTCATCTGGCTGATCGGTTGGGCCCCGCTCTGGGTGCTGCTGGTCGTCATGCTCGTGCTCGGCGCGGGCTTGGGCGGTTGGGAAAGCGCGAAAATCGCTTTCGGTTCCGACGAAACCTATTACAAACTGCTGGCCACCGTTTTTTCCATCGTGATGGCCCTAACCGCCTCGACCGCCGACGCCACCAACATCTGCCTGGGTCTGGTCGGCGTGTTTCTGGTCACCTTTCTGCTGACCGGCCTGTTCAGCGCCGACCTGTCGCAGGTGCTGCCGCGCACGGCCAAGGTGATGTTCGTCGCCATCTACCCCGGTTTGCTGGCCGGCTACCTGGTCGCGTTGAAGAATCTCGAAATTTACGCCGACGACGCCAAGCTGCTGATGTTCCTCTTCGCACTGGTCTGGATCAACGATTCGGGCGCCTATTTCGCCGGCAAATCGCTGGGCAAACACAAAATGTCGCCGCGCCTGAGCCCCAACAAAACCTGGGAAGGCGCGGTCGGCGGTTTCGCGGCCACGGTGCTGCTGGGCGTGCTCATCGGCGCATTCTCCGGCTATTTCACCGTGCTCGAAGGATTCATTCTGGGCGTTATCCTCGGCGTGGTCGGTCCGTTGGGCGACCTGATGGAATCGGCGATTAAACGCGGCGCGAACATCAAGGATTCGGGCACGTTGTTGCCCGGTCACGGCGGCGTGCTCGACCGCATCGACAGCGTGCTCGTGTGCGCGCCGATCCTCTATTACTACATTGTGCTGCGCGGCGCGCAGCAATTTCTGTCGCTGGTGGGGTAAGCGATGACCAAACCCATCGCCATTCTCGGCTCCACCGGCAGCATCGGCCGCTCGGCCTTGGGCGTGGCCGCGCGGCATCCGGATCGTCTACGCATCGTAGCGCTGGCCGCGGGCGACAACGTCGAATTGCTCGCGCAGCAGATTCAGCAATTCCAGCCGAAGACAGTCAGCGTGCGCAGCGCCGAGGCCGCCGTGCGGCTGCGCGAGCTGGTCGGGGTCGACAGTCCGCAGATCGGTTGCGGCGACGAAGGCGCGAGCGCCGTGGCGACGCATCCGCGGGCGCAAATGGTGCTTTCGGCGATCGTCGGCGCGGCGGGTCTGGTGCCCACCTGGCAGGCGATTGCCGCCGGTAAGGACATCGCGCTGGCCAACAAGGAAACGCTGGTTATGGCCGGCTCGCTGATCGTCAAGGCGGTCAAGGAGCACAACGTGCGCCTGCTGCCGGTCGATTCCGAGCACGCGGCGATCATGCAATCGCTGGAAGGTCATCGGCACAGTGAAGTGCGGCGCATCGTCCTGACCGCCAGCGGCGGGCCCTTCCGCCAATGGGAACAGGAGCGCATCGCCCACGCCGGCAAAGCCGACGCCCTGGCCCACCCCACCTGGAACATGGGCCCGAAGATCACCATCGATTCGGCGACGCTGATGAACAAGGGCCTCGAGGTGATCGAGGCACGCTGGCTCTTCGATGTCGCGCCCGAACAAATCGACGTGATCATCCACACCGAATCGATCATTCACAGCATGGTCGAGTTTCACGACGGGCAGGTCGTCGCGCAACTCGGCGTGCCGGACATGGCCGCGCCGATCGCCTACGCGCTGACCTATCCCAACCGCCTGCTCGACGTCGTGCAGCGGCTCGATCTGGTAAAAATCGGCCGGCTAAACTTTTTTGCCGTCGATCGTGTCAAATTCCCATGTCTGGAAATGGCTTATCGGGCTCTGGCGCTCAGCGAATTGGCCCCGGCGATTCTCAACGCCGCCAACGAAGTGGCCGTGCAGGCGTTTCTGGCCGAAAAAATCGGGTTCTATGACATCTCGCAAACGATCGAAAAAGTGCTTAATATGGAACCTGGCGGGCCGGCAACCGATTTGGAGACAGTTCTAGCCGCCGATCGACGGGCACGCGCCGCCGCCGCAACCATCGTCGGTCGATTGGCGCAGGAGAAAAACGAAGCATGGTGAGTTTGATATCCTTTATCGTCCTGCTATCCATCGTGGTCTTCGTGCATGAATGGGGCCACTTCATCACCGGCCGGCTGCTGGGCATCGGCGTGGAACGCTTCGCCATCGGCTTCGGTCCGGCGATATTCAAGAAAACCTGGCACGGCGTGGAATACCGCCTGAACTGGATTCCCTTCGGCGGGTACGTGAAATTCGTCGGCGACGAGCCCGGGCAGCCGGTGCCCGACGAGCTGCGTTCGACGGCCTTCAACACTGCGCCGGTGTACAAGCGCGCCGCGACCGCCTTCGCCGGACCGTTCATGAACCTCGTGCTGGCCTTCGCGCTGTTCTGCGTGATCTTCTTCGCCGGCTATCAGGTTCCGTCCGCCTACCTGGCCGACATCGTCATGGGCAGCCCCGCCGAAGAGGCCGGCCTGTTGCCGGGCGACCAGGTCGTGGCCATCGACGGCCGGCCGACGCAGTTCTGGGACGACCTGGACGAAGCGGTTTCCAAGGCCATCGGCCGCACGCTGACGTTGACCGTCGAACGCGAAGGCGAGCGGCTGGACATCCCGGTGACACCCAAATCCAACGTCGGGATGAATCTGTTCGGCTTCGACGAGGAACGCGGCATCATCGGCGTTTCGCGTTACGGCAACCGCGCCTGGGTCGGCGTGAGCGACCCGGCCTCGCCCGCCGCGCAGGCCGGCTTGCAGACCGGCGATCTGGTGTTGTCGATCAACGACCGGCCGATCACCTTCTTTAAGGATCTCGACCGCCAGCTGGGCAACATGAGCGATCAACCGTTGAAAATCACCGTGGCGCGCGGTCTGGAAAACGTCACCTCGCTCGAGCCGACCGCCTCGTTCGTCGCCGAAATTCCCGCCAATCCTGAGCAGCCGTACACCTCGATTCACGAACTCGGGATAGCGGTGGGCGAATTGTTCATACACGAGGTCACACCCGAGAGCCCGGCCGCCAAGGCGGGCTTCCAGATCAACGACCGCATCGTCAAGATCAACGGCGAAGAAATCTACATGTGGGACGAGTTCACCGCCTTCGTCCGTGAAAATCCGGAAAAGCCGATCACGGTCACCGTGTTGCGCGACGGCGGCGAAGTCGACATCGACGCGACGCCCGAAAAGGTGTCCTCGCGCGATATCCTGGGCAACGTCAGCGAGCACGGCTACCTCGGCCTGTCGCCGCTGTTGCAGTACACCGCGCCCAAGATGATCACCGAGCGCTATTACAACCCGATCAAAATCGTGCAGCGCGGCTGGCAGGAATCCTGGCGCTGGACGGTGGTCACGATCAAAGGCTTCTACTTTTTGATCATCGGCAAGGCGCCGGCGAAAAGCCTGGGCGGGCCGATCTTCATCGCGCAACTGGCCGGCCAGTCGGCGCGCATGGGCTGGGTGCCGTTCCTTTTCTTCATGGCGGTGATCAGCCTCAACCTGGCGTTCATCAACCTCGCACCGGTGCCGATCCTCGACGGCGGGCATTTGCTGCTGCTCTCGATCGAGGGCATTCGACGCAAACCGATCAGCGACCGCGCCATCGGCATCGCGCAGCGCATCGGCCTGACGCTGCTGGGTGCGCTGATCCTGCTGGTTTTCTATAACGATTTGAGCCGCGTCTGGTTCGACATCAAGGATCACTTCCTGCAATGAAAATTCTGGCGCTGGACACCTCGACCCGCGCCGGTTCGGTCGCGTTGCGCGACGGCGGGCAAATCGTCGCCGCCGCGCTGCTGGACGTTACCGCCACGCACAGCGAACGGTTGCTGCCGGCGGTCGAGCGTTCGCTGGCCGACGCCGGCTGGACCATCGACGACATCGACCTGATCGCCTGCGCCAAGGGACCGGGCAGCTTCACCGGCCTGCGCATCGGCCTGGCCACGGCCAAGGGCATCGCCTTCGCGATCGACCGGCCGCTGGTGGGCGTCAACAGCCTGGAAGCCGTCGCGCTTGGTTTCGCCTACGGCGCCGCGACGATCTGCGCGATGATCGACGCCCGCAAGCGCCAGGTTTTCGCCGCCCTCTTCGCGCCCGACGGCAAGGGCGGCCTGCAACGCTTGAGCGAAGACGCATCGGTCAAGGCCGGCGAGTTCGCCGCCGGCGTCGCCGGCCCGTGCCTGTTCGTCGGCGACGGAGCGCAACTTTTCGCCGAACAGATCCGCGCCGCCAAGCCCGATGCGCTGTTGGTCGAGCCGGCGGTGTGTTATCCTCGAGCCATGGGCGTCGCGCTGTTGGGCGCACGGTTGTTCGCGACCGGCCAGCGGGGCCTGGTGGCCCATTACGTGCGCGCCTCCGACGCCGAACTGAACCCGAAATTCGCCGTGAAGGAGGATTGATGTCGGTACACAAGGATCCTGAAATCCTGCGTCTGGCGGAACATCATCCGGAGCTCGACAAGCTTCTGAGCGAGCATGCGGAGCTTGACAAAAAGGTGGCGGCGCTGGATAAACGCCACGTGCGCACGCCGGCCGAAGATATCGAGCGCCGCCGGCTGAGCAAGCTGAAGTTGGTCAGTCGCGACCAGATCGCTTTAATGGTCGCCAAGATCAAGCGGGAACAGTAAAAACAACCACGATTTTAACCGACGTTTTCGGTGCGTGGGTCACCGTACATCGTGAAGAGCAAGAGACTATGCGCAATCAAAACACACCTATTCTACGCGAAGGTTGGCCGTTCATCGCCATCTCTACCCTTATTCTGTTGATCTTCATCGTCTTCCGCCTGCCGCTGTGGCTGACGCTCCCCTGGCTGGCGCTGACGGTCTGGATCGTCGCGTTCTTCCGCAATCCCGACCGGTCCATCGCCAAGGGCGACGAGACGATCATCTGTCCCGCCGACGGCGTGGTCGTCGCGGTCGAGGAAATCGACGATCCCACCTACGGCATGGGCCGTTGCAAGCGCGTGTGCATCTTCATGAGCCCCTTCAACGTGCACGTCAACCGCGTGCCGGTCACCGGCACCGTGAAAAAAATCCGCTATCGACCGGGCCGATACTATGTCGCCTCGGACGAAAAGGCCTCGGAACACAACGAGCAATGCGCCATGGTGCTGGAAACTCCCGGCGGCAAACACGTGGCGGCGGTGCAGATCGCCGGCATGCTCGCCCGGCGCATCGTCACCTACCCCCGCGAAGGCGAGAACCTCGTCAAGGGGCAACGCTACGGATTGATCCGTTTCGGATCGCGCGTGGATTTGTATTTGCCGCTGGAAGCCGAAGTCGACGTGGTCAAGGGCGATCGCGTTTTCGGCGCTTCCAGCGCTATCGGGAGATTGCCGGATGGCGGAAACGAACGATAAAGCCAAGCCGAAAACCAAGCAAAAACTTCACAAGCGGTTGCAGCGGCGCAAGACGATCGAAGAGCAGGTGCCGATGATCGGCGAATGCGAGGACGAGGCGGGCGAGATTCCGCGCGAGGGTCCGCGCAAAGGCTTTTACATTCTGCCCAACCTGCTGACCACCGCGAGTTTGATGCTGGGATTTTACAGCCTCTCGATGTCGTTCGGCGCGTTCATCAGTCCGAAACCGGACGTCAGCTATTTCATCCGCGCGGCCTGGGCGATCTTCGCCGCGTTGATTTTCGACGGTCTCGACGGTCGCGTGGCGCGCCTGACGCGCACGACCAGCCCTTTCGGCATGCAGTCAGATTCGTTGTCCGACCTGGTCAGCTTCGGCGCGGCGCCGGCGGCGCTGATTTACAACTTCGCGCTGCGCTGGGGCGTCAAACCGGGCTTGGGCTGGGCGGTGGCGTTCTTGTTCGTCGTATGCGGCGCGCTGCGCCTGGCGCGGTTCAACATCACCACCGAAAACCTGCCCAAGGGCGTGTTTCAGGGGCTGGCGATTCCGGCCGCCGCGTCGGTGCTGGTGTTCACCGTGCTCTTGTTCCACGACATGAACTGGCTGACCGAGCAGGGCACCGCTCCGGTGTTCTGGCCGCTGCTGATCATGACGATCGTGCTGGCGCTGCTGATGGTCAGCAAGTTCGAGTACACGTCCTTTAAAACGTTCGATATCCACAAGCGTCGTCCGTTCGGGACGTTCCTGTTTATTATCGTGCTCTTGATCGTCGTATTCGAGGAACCGGCCAAGACATTGTTTATCGGCACGATGGTTTACGCCTTGTCTGCGCCGGTCAAATGGTTTTTCTCGACCCGGCGGAACCGGCAAACGCCGCCGGATGTCCAACCGGCCTGAACCGAAAAACACTCTTTCCGGAGATTCTCTGATGGGCAAAAAAAAGGCTTATAACGTTGCCGTGGTCGGCGCCACCGGCGCCGTGGGTCAGGAAATGCTCAAGGTGCTCGCCGAGCGCAAATTCCCCATCGACCGCCTGGTGCCGCTGGCCAGCAGCCGCAGCGCCGGCGAATTGGTGACCTTCGCCGACCGAGAAGTCGTCGTGCGCGAGCTCAAGGCCGACAGCTTCACCGGCATCGACATCGCGCTGTTTTCCGCCGGCGGCTCCATCAGCCAGGAATTCGCGCCCCATGCCGCCGCGGCCGGCGCGATCGTGGTGGATAACACCGCCGCTTTTCGTTTCGAAAAAGACGTGCCGCTGGTCGTGCCCGAGGTGAATCCCGAAGCGCTGGCCGGCTACACGCAGCGCAACATCGTGGCCAATCCGAACTGCTCGACGATCCAGATGGTCCTCGCCCTCAAGCCGCTGCATGACGCCGCGAAGATCAAACGCGTGGTCGTGGCCACCTACCAGTCGGTGTCCGGCGCGGGCAAAGAGGCGATGGACGAACTGGCGCAACAGTCGATCAACCTATTCAACCAGAAGCCGGTCACGCCGCACGTATTCCCCCATCAAATCGCCTTCAACTGCCTGCCGCACATCGACGTCTTCCTGGAGAACGACTACACCAAGGAAGAGATGAAGATGGTCTGGGAAACACAAAAAATCCTCGACCCGAAAATCGACGTGTCGCCCACGACCGTGCGCGTGCCGACCTTCGCCTGCCATGCCGAGGCGGTGAACGTCGAATTCGCCAAGGAAATCACGCCGGACATGGCGCGGCAGTTGCTGCACTCGTTCCCCGGCGTCGCGGTGGTGGACAACCCCGACAAGAACGAATATCCGCTCAACGTCATGGCCGCGGGCACCGACACCGTGTACGTGGGCCGCGTGCGCCGCGATGAAACCGTGCCGCACGGGCTGAACCTGTGGGTCGTCGCCGACAACCTGCGCAAGGGCGCGGCGACCAACGCGGTGCAGATCGCCGAGCTGTTGATCGACAAGTATTTGTAACCGCAATTCCATTGATTTTTGCGCCGGGTTATCTTATAAACAACGGATGACCTCGGTGCACGTAAAACAACGGGATTATTATATCGACTTCGCCAAGGGATTGGCTTGCCTGCTCATGGCCGCCGGGCACACGCAGTACTACACGCTCTGGCATCCGCACGCGGGATTGGATTACACGATCCTCTGGCTGATCGCCGAATTCGCCATTCCCCTCTTCTTCATGGCTTCGGGCATCAACGTGGTCACGCAGGTCGAGCGGATGAAGGTCGACACGTCGGCCCGGCCGACGATCGCCTACCTCGGTTCGATCGCCTGGCTGTTTTTCCTGGGCTTCGTGTACTCGCTTAACCGCCGCACCCTGGGGATGATGGATTTATTCCACTGCGTGGCGATGGGCACCGCCGTGGCCTACATCGTCGCCCGCCGCGCCTGGCCGACCTGGAGCATCGTCACACTGGCGCTGGGTTCGTTCGCGCTGGCGGCGTCGTTCTCCTACGATCCGATTCCGATCACCAAAGAGATGATCGACCTGAGCGCCTTCACCGACATGAAAAGCGTGACCACGCACATGATCATGGCCGACATCTACCACAACGCCGTGCTCGGCGTGGCGTGGTGGCGGCGGTTGCTGTACATCCACTTCGCCTTCGTGCCCTGGGTCGGGCTGTTCATGCTGGGCGTCGCGCTCAAGCGCGTGCACCGCACCAAATGGGAAGCCGTGCTGTGGATCCTGGGTCTGGCGATCTTCGCCGCGGGGCTGCTGATTCCCTTTACGCCGCCGCGCGGCGACGTCGGCTTCTTCCTGCGCGGCAAGGGCGATTACGTCACACGCCTGTTGCTGATGGGTTTGGTGACGATGATCCCGCTGATGCGCTGGTACAAACACAGCCGCCGCGGCCTGCGCGGCATAACCGAGCTGATCGGCAAGGAATCGTTCGTCTTTTTCGTTTGCCACTGGGTGGTGATCGAAATGTCGGCCAGCTTCTTTTATATGTTCAAAGGCTTCAATTGGTGGCTGGTCTGGGCGGTGCAGATACCGCTGAACATTTACGTGTCCTATCAATTCACCCGGGCGATGGCCCGTTGGCGCGACAAGACGATCAAGAAAAAATTTTATCCATTTTTATGGTTTGTCATTTTATTGGGTTTTTGCATAATTACGCTTGGTTTTTATGTGGCGCATAATTTACCGATGCTCAAGCTGTTCAGTTATCCGGCTTCCGTCGCCATTGCCATGGTCTGGCCGGTGGGTCGAAATGCGATCCGTTTCCTGACCTACCGCAAACAACTGGCGCAAATGAAAAAGCCGAAGAAAGACAGCGCGCCGGCCGCTAAAACCGTGGCGGCTCCGGCGAAACCTGTGGAGACGAGGACGAGAATGAGCGAAGAGGAAAAGAAACCGACCGCCGAACCGATTGCCGAAAAAACCGCCGAACCGGCGCCCGCCGCGACTGCGCAGTCGCCCGCGACGCCGGAAAAAGAACCGGCCAAACCCAAGCCCAAACGCGATTGGACGGTCAAGCGCGTGTTCGTGCTGACCATCCTCTTACTGCTGTTCGCCGTCATGCTCAACGGCTCGGCGAAACCGGTCGACGACGCCTTCATCACTTTCCGCTTCGCGGAAAATCTGGTGAACGGAAACGGGCTGTCCTACAACCCGGGCACGATCGTCGAAGGCTTCACCAGCATGGGACAAGTACTGCTGATGGCTCCGATCATCATGATGAACAAACGCATGGCCTACATGGGATCGATCCTCCTCGGCCTGCTCGCCTGGGCCGCCGTCGTGGCGCTGGTGTGGCGGTTGATCCGCCGCGAGCGTGGCGATCAGGCGCCGGACCGTCCCGAGTGGTTCACGCTGATGTTCCTGGCGCTGTGCAACCCGGCGGTCATCTGGTCGTGGTCGGGCATGGAAACGACGATCTTCTCGCTGTGTTGGATCGCCGCCTGGACCGTGCATCTGCGCGAGTACGAAAACGACGAATGGCCCTGGCAGTCGGCGCTGATCACCTTCGCCGCCGGGCTGTTCCATCCCGAAGGCATCCTCATCGCCGTGGTGCTCGGACTGTCCTGGTTCCTGCCGCTACGCAGCGAGCGGATGAAAAAAGGGCTGGCCTACCTGGCCATCGCCGTGGGCCTGTTCGGTCTGTATTGGCTGTGGCGCTGGCAGTACTTTGGTTACTTTTTCCCCAACACGTACTACACGAAAGTCGGCGGCGGCATCCTGCTGGGCAAAGGGCTGCGCTATCTGATCATCGGCGCGCTGTCGAGCATCGTGCCGCTGTACATGATCTTTTTGCTTATCGTGCGCCGCAGCGATCCCACGCCCTGGCCGCGCTGGCTGAAGCTGGCGTTCGGGATGATCGGCGCGGTGTTGCTGTTCAACCTGCTGGTCGGCGGCGACTACTTCTCCTACCAGCGCTTCCTGCTGCCCGCCTTCCCCTTCACGCTGCTGGCCACCTGGTATCTGTGGACGCAGCATCGCAAAGCCAAGGCCGAGGAAGAGGCCGAGGAAGCCGACGAACGCGACGCCGAGGAAGAAGAGCCGGGCCAGCGCAAGAGCCATCCGCTGCTGTGGTCGGTGATCGTCGTGATCCTGCTCAATCTGTGGGGCGGGTTTTTCCTCTTGCAGGGAAAGGCGCACAAGGCGATCCAGAGCGTGGTGCCCGAATTCTCCGCCGCGGGCAAAACGATCGCCCGCTCCATGCCGGAAAAAGCGACCATCGCCACGATCCCCATCGGCGCGCTCGGCTTTTTCAGCGAGCGCAAGATCATCGATATCGCCGGACTGACCGACAAGCACATCGCACATCTGAACATCGAAACCGGCGAGCGCAACGTGGGCCATGAGAAATTCGATTACGACTACGTCTTCGGGAAAAAGCCGCACGTGATCATCCAACTGCCCGCGCTGTTCCCCAACACCAAAGAAGGGTTGGACGAATGGATGGTCAAAACCGCGCTCAATCCGATTCAATACAACATCTACGATTACGATCAGCTTAAAGCGGAATACTACCTAGCCTGGTTGCCGGTGAAAAAGAAGGTCGTCCGCGTCCGCGGCAAGGCCAAACCCGAAGTGGTCATGCAAGGCGTGTTCGGCTACGTGCGCAAAGATAAATTGGGCAAGAAGGATTACAAGACCTGGGAAGCGTTGCCGGCCGCCAGCGCTTACCGACCGTTCCGTGAAATGCCCGAGCTGGTCAAAAAAAATCCGCTGATCGACAAGAACCTGGGCGTGTGGTCGTTCAAGGGCGGCGAGAAAACGGGCAAGAAGAAATTCGCGCCGGGCCAGGAACCGCCGTCCGTCGATCAGGCGACGCCCGAAATGCCGGCCGAGCCGGTCGAGGTGCTGCCTGGCGATGCCGCTCCGCCCGCCGAAGCCGCGCCCGCTGAAGCCGCACCGGCTGAAGCGGCTCCGGCTGAAGCGGCTCCGACCGAGCCGGCCCCGGCTACGGAATAACAAGCTTTCGTTCAACACCTTGGGCGCGCCTCGGCGCGCCCTTGTTATTTTTCGGCCATTGAACGAATGTGGCGATCTTGACCAAGGACGGCCCTCATCCCCGCCCCTTCTCCCACGGGGAGAAGGGAGATTTTGCTGCCGACTTTTACCCTCTCCTCGGGGGAGAGGGTCGGGCGCAGCCCGGGGTGAGGGCGAAAAAACATCGCTTCGCCGGCTCACCGCCGCGCCCTTGTTATTTTTCGGCCGTGTAAACGAGTGCGCACGGGCGCGGCGCGCGATTGATCCTCTTTGAATCAGACCCGATTTTCCGCCGCGTACCTTGACAGCGAAAGGGGCGGCTCAGTAGACTGCCGTACACCTTGGGAGGGCGTCGGTACGACGTTTTTTCTTCGTCGCGCGAGTCCTTTCCTTTCGCTTTTTGACGACCGCCGGAGGTCACGATGCACTGGCAAAAATGGGTGATCCTGATCGGCTGCCTGGCCCTCGTCTCCACCTTCTTTATCGCCTGCGAGGAGGAAGAGGAAGACGAGCCCACCGTTCAGGAGTGGATCCAGCGCGGCAAGGAACTGCTTGGCGAAAACAACGGCACCGGCGCCTACCTCGCCTTTCAGGAAGCGTTGGAACTGCAAAGCGGCAACCTGGAAGCCAAGTACGGCGTGGTGCTGGCCGACGTGCTGCAGTTCTCCGACACGCTCGACCTCGTTTTGACCATGTTCGAGCCGGCCGTCGAGGACATTCCCTCCGCCGAACTCACCGCCGTGTGCGACAAGCTCGACGAGTGCGGCGTGCTCGACCCGGTCAACGCTCCGTACGATCAGTGCCTCGCCACCGGCGCTTTCGGCCTGGACGAAGCGACGCGCGACTGCGTGATCGCCGCGCCCGATTGCGATGTGATGATGGAACGCTGCGACATCATTTACTTCCCGCCGTCACAGGAACTGTGCGCGGCGGCCTGCGAAAAATTCAAAGACTGCGGCATGCTCGGCGGCACGCACTGGACCGTCGACGATTGCATCGCCGCCTGCCCGCAAATTTACGTTACCGGCGAGCTGGAATGCTTCCGCACCTTCGACGATTGCGCCTATGCGCGCGAAACGTGCTTCCCCTTCTACGGCGAGACGATCCAGACGCTGCTGGGCGATTTCTGGTCGGAAGTCAGCATCGAGATGGGCAACAACATCGCCGAACTGCTGGCGCGCGAGGACGACTTCCACTTCGCAATCGATAAATTCCAGTTCACGTTTTTCGACCTGTTCTTCCGCCCCGATCTGGCGGGCGTGCACGACGCGACCGACGTGTATTTTTTCGCCTCGATCTACGCGGGCATGGAATCGCTGTTCAACCTGCTGCTCGGGTTGGACGTGAATTTCAACATGCTGCTGATCGAGCATATCGATTGGCCGTGGGCGACCGACATCGACCTGGCCGACTTCTCGATGGAAGACGTGCTGCTCATTTTGGAGAACATCGACGACGTCGCCGCCCTGCTTGAGCTGATGCTCAACGATCCGGTCTATCCGACCTTCCTCACCTTGCTCGAAGAGGACGGCGCCGACCGCATCAACAATTCCGGCGAATACCTCGGTTGGGTGGCCGGCAATCTTGTCGAGATGATCGAGCGCGTGGCCGAGGAAACCGAGGATCAAACCGACGATCCGATCCGTTACATCGACGGCAACGGCAACGGCGTGTGGGACGCCAATGAAACGTTCACCATTCCCGGCGTCGTGGAAATGGACTACGACCTGACCTGGGCCGTGCACGATATTCTGCTGGCGCTCAAGGTCGATTTCGTCGACGGCTATCCGTTCCACTTCGACTCGATCGAGCCGCTGTTCGCCTATTACAACCTCGATTTCATCAACGTGCTGCTCGAATTGCTCGACCTGCAAGGCGTGGAAAGCATCGAGTTGGGCGAATGGTTCCGCCATCCCGACCCGGCCGGTTTGCGCCCGGCGCTTTTCGACCTGCTCGAGCTCATCGAGCAGTACCACGACATGACCGGCCAATGATCGGGGAGGAATGCATGAAACTTCGCCTGTTGCCGCTGTGCTTGTTGCTGTTCCTGTTCGCCTTGCTGACCGCCTGCTCCTACGACATGGAAATTCGCGGCGTCCAAATGCAGCCCTACGTGCCCGCGCCGATTCCGCCCCTGTTCGACGAGGCGATGGCCGTGACGCGCAACGACGGCGTGCTGCTGGCCGGCGCGCAACTGCTGGACATTACCCCCTATGACCGTAAGGCGTGGATGGCCGGCTTCGGTCCGGGCCGCAAGAGCCGCGGCGTGCTCGATCCGGTGTATGCGCACATCCTCTACCTCGACGACGGCCGCAACGCGACGGTGCTCATCGCCATGGACATCGTCGGGATCATGAACCCCGACGTGAACCGCCTGCGCTCGTTGATCACCGCGAAGTATCCGCACAACGTCCAGGTAATCGCCACGCACAATCACCAGGGCCCCGACACCATCGGCTATTGGGGGCCGGGCCTGCTGATACCGGTCGATCGCGGCGTAGACGAGGATTGGTTCGACAAGACGATGCAGGCGATCGCGCTGAGCGTCAACGACGCGATCCGCACCGCGCAGCCGGCGCGCCTGGCCTTCGGCGACGCCACGGTCGACCCGCAATGGTCCACCAATCTGTGGTTCGACCATGGCCAGGGCCCCAAGGACGATCAAATGGGCGTGCTGCGCGTCGAGACGCTCGACGGCCGGGCGCTGGCCACGGTGATCAACTGGGCCTGCCACGCCGAAAGCCTGCTGGAGAACAACAAAATCAGCGCCGATTTCCCCGGCCAATTTTACAAGCACTGCGCGACCAAGGGCGGCGGCGTGGGCTTCTTCCTGGCCAACGCCTCGGGCGGCATGGTCACCGCCTATCCCTGCCGCTGGGAGCAGCGCAAGCACTACGACATTCAAAAGCGCATCGCCTGGGCCGACAAACTCGGCGAGTATCTGTACGACACCGCCGCGGCCAGCGTGCGCGAAGCCAAGCGCGTGAGCGACGCGAAAATCAAGCTGCGGCATGCGGCGCTGGCCGTGCCGATGGACAACGCGTTGTTCCGCGTCGCGGCCGACAACGGCATCATCCATATCGACGATCGCAGGCAGGATCAGAAACATTTTAACACCGAACTCAACGTGCTCGACCTGGGCCCGTGCACCTTCGCCTTCGTGCCCGGCGAGCCGTTCCCGAGCATCGGTAAAATTCTGAAAGACGCGATGCCCTGGTCCAAACCGCCGTTCGTGGTCACGCTGGCCAACGACGAACTGGCTTACATGATGACCGCGGCGGAATGGAACGACAGCCATTACAAATACGAACGCTCCATGAGTTGCGGCCGCGAAGCGGGACCGCTGGTCACCGAGGCGCTGCTGGCGCTGATCAAGAAAGGGCGCTAAGTGAACCGCTGCACACGTTATTGCCTCGCCTTGTTCGTGCTCGCTTGCTTGCTGACCGCGTCGGTCGCGGCTTTCGCCCAGGAAGAGCCGGAGCAGCCGCCGGCCGATCCGATTCCCGGACGCGCCTTCCTGGATTTCTTCGACGATTCGCTGCTGACCACCGAGCAGGTCGCCGCGGCGAACGATCCGCTGTTGTGGGGCACGTTGCCCACACGCCTGCCGCGCGGCACGGCGATGTTCCAGGCCGTCTATCGCCACCGGCGCATCGATTCGCATTACCAGGAAGACGGCGACATCGAGGATAAGTGGATCCAGATCGAATACCCCGATCCCTATGAAGACGGCAGATCGGAAGAGCACACGTCTGAACTCCAGTCACCGAATACGATCT
>CALBTQ010000633.1 GCA_937967875.1 uncultured Pseudomonadota bacterium | reverse complement strand
CCACCGAGATCTACACTCTTTCCCTACACGACGCTCTTCCGATCTGGGGCTCAATCGGCGTGCAGTGATAAACCCTGAGTTCGTTAAGTCATTCAACGTAACGCATCAACGTGACGAAGTATCTACTGACAGGTAAAGGCGTGAAGTGACTGATACGCAAGCGAGTGATGCAAGCGGGATGATCGCGCTTCACTCTTTCGGCGTATCAGTGCCGCTGAAGACCGGAAAAGAAAAGGGCGGCACGTTCAGCCGCCCTCATTGCGCATTTCGAATTGTTAAGCCGAATTATCAGCAGCCGCAACCGCCCGTGTCGTCGTCATCGTCGTCGGTGTCGTTCTGATTGTCGTCGTCATCGTCGTCATCGTCGTCGTCATCGTCGTCGTCGACCTCGTCGTCATCGTCGTCGTCATCGTCGCCGGTGGCGGTCACGATGATCGTCACGTCGTCGGTATCGGTTTCCTCGCCGTCGCTGACGGTCAGGGAGAACACCAGCATGCCTTCTTCGGCCGCGGTGAACGACGGCATCGCCTCGTCGGTGCTGGTGAGCGTCACGGTTTCGCCGGAAATCTGCGACCATTCGTAGGTGATCGATTCGCCGTCTGGATCGTACGACTCCGAGCCGTCCAGCGTGACGATCGTGCTCACCGGCACTTCCTGATCGTCGCCCGCATCGGCGATCGGCGCGACGTTTATCTGCGTGTAGCGGTAGGTGCTCAGGTCGAAGCCGCCCTGCCACGCCTTGCGCGGGCCCCACCAGTCGAAGCTGATGATCGGGTGACCCCACGGCAGCAGCGCGGCGTCGTGATTCCACGTTTTGCCGCCGTCGAGCGTGTAGAACAGCACCGAGGTGTAACTGATGAACTGCTGGCCGCCGCCGCCCAGGAAGCCGACGTTGCCCGATTCGTTGAAGGTCATCGCGCTGATCGCGAAGGGCATCGAGCCCAGCGCGCTGAAGGGCACGGTGTTGGTCACGTTGGTCCAGTTTTCGCCGGCGTCCTCGGTCTTGTACAGGACGAAGCCGCCGCCGTACGGCTCGGAAATCATCCAGCCTTCGGTTTCGCTGGTCATCAACAAATAGAGGAACGATTCCTGCGGCTCGCGGTAGAGCAGTTCCCACGTCTGGCCGCCGTCGGTGGTGCGGTACACCCGCCCGTTGAGGCCCTTGGTCATGTTGCCCTTGTGGTTCTGCCAATACTCGATGCGATAGGCCGGATCGGTGCGGAAGCGCACGCGGTGAATGACCTTCTGATAGAAGTCAAGCGCCTCGTTGTCGGTCTTGACCGCCGGTTCCGGATCCATATTGCCGCTGATGATGAAGCCATAATCCTCGTCGATGAACTGGATGCCGTTGACGTAAAAGTCTTCGCCGGTGTCGTCGGGCGTGGGCAGCTCGGTCCACGAGTCGCCGTCGTTGACCGACTTGAGCAGCAGGTTCGGACCGCCGCCGACGAACAGCGTGCCGTCATCGGCGCGGTCCATCGTCTCGGATACGCGCATGAAGCCGTAGGGCACCGACACGCGCGTGTAGCTCGCGCCGCCGTCGGTCGTTTTCATGATCATCGGCGACAGGGTGAACATGCACACGAACATGCACCAGGGCTCCTCGACCTTCTCCAGGCAATCGGGATTGACGCCGAAGCCCATTAAAATCGCCTCGTCCGGACCCAGGGCCTGCACCTGTAGAAAGAAATTCATGATCTGCAGCGCCTGACACACGTCGCTGCCCAGGCTGAGCTCGTAGATCGAACGATAGGTTTCGCCGCCGTCTTCGCTGCGCCAGGCGTAAGCGACGTCCAGCGGGCCGGTCTGCCACATGCCGACCGTATACAACTCGGTTTCGCTCGCCGCCGAAATGTCCATGTACGACGCGTTGCTCAACCCCGGCGGGTTCAGGCCGCCGAGGTCTTCCCATTCGCCGTACTCGGCCCAGGCCGGAACACACAGCGCCAGCGCCATTAACAGCAAAACAAACATGAAGGATACTTTATGCATGATAACTCCTCCCCGGTTATCGCGGACGAACGCCGCGAATAGGTCCTGCTTCGTCTTGTCCTACCATAAAACAATTATCGATGAAAAGCGGCTTTGGTTTGCCGTTTCGCCGTCTCACTACTCTGCCGTAGGATCATTCGTGGAAGTGCGTTGATTCCTCTTTGCGAATCAACGCCCGCGCATTTTCGGCAAATCAACGGCAAAGGGATTCTCCTTGCCGGAGGTTGCTCCGGAATTATTTTCCCCACCCTATTCCCCCGGCCGAATTTGGTGTTAGGCTGTTTTCATACAGGAATGCGAGAAAACGACAACCAAACCAGGGGGGGAACATGAAACGAATCGTTGTATTTTCGTTGGCGGTGTTGATCGGCTTGACGGTCGCCTATGCGTTCGCCGCCGGCGGCGGGGGGTACAAGGTCGGCGACGCGGTCTTCGCCGAGTGGGTGACCAACGGCTGGTACCACGGTAAAATCGCCAAGACCTGCGATGCCGGCTGGCACATCGCCTTCGACGACGGCGACCAGAAATGCTGCTCGCTCACCCAGATCGTCAAGGACGCCGTGCCCGCCGCAAACAAGGTGAAGGTCGGCAAGAAGGTCCTCGCCCAGTGGAGCAACGGCCGCTACTATCCGGGCCGCGTGACGGCCATTGCCGGCGGCTCGTACACCATCAAATTCGACGACGGCGACCAGGGCGCGGTGACCCTCAATCAGATCCGCCTGCGTTAATCGTCTCCGAAAATCGTCCCGGGGAAGCAACCTCGCGCCGCCTCCCCGGGTCTTTCATTTAAGCGCCCCGTTGCGTTTCACGGGCGCGCCTTGCTACTGTGTGCACAACCTAACCTGAGCGGAGGGTCCCATGCGCCGGTTGTGGCTGGTGTTGTTGTTATTGCCTTTGGTGGCCGTGGCGGCCGATTACGCGGTCGACGGCGGCGTGGATCGCGCGCAGTTCGTGCGCTTCAACGACTTCGGCGCGACCACCGATTTCGAGGCGAACATGCCGGTCTACTTCCCCAAGCCGCCGGAAAATTACGAGCTGTGGGGCATGAAGGACGGCGCGTACATCCGCTATGAAAATCCCAAGCGCTTTTACTGGGTGACCAAGCCGTCCAATCCCGCCGCGTACACGACCTCGCGGGTGATTAAAAGTTACTACGCGGCCAAGGTGCGCCTGGCGCCGGTGCCCAATGCGCGCGGCAAAGGCGCGCTGGCGATCCGCTACAAAGACAACCTGCTCGCGCCCGTGTCGGTGCATCTGCACACGAGCAGGGGCTGGACGCAGATCGGCTCGTTGGGCGGTAAGTTCGACCACGCCTGGAAGGTCGCGTCGCTGCCCTTCGACTTCGGCGCGGCGGCCGTGGAAAGCGGCACCTGGCTGGTGCAGATCGGCAGCGGCGCCTACGGCGATCTGCGCGGCGATTTGCCCGTCGACTGGATCGGCCTCGCGTTGAAAAATCCGACCGTTCCCGCACCGGTAGCCGGTTTCTGGCCGGCGGCCGCGACCAGCAAATTCGCCAATCTGGCGCAGACCATGTCCTACGCGCCGGGGCAACCGCCGGTGTACATCGCCGGCGTGCTGGTCAAAGGCATGCGCGCAAGCTCGTGGAAAACCTTCGCCGACGCCCACGCCAACGCGATCATCTACCAGGGCTGGGAAACCAAGTGGAAGCGCCTGTGGGAAATCTACGGCGCCGACAAATACCAGGACCGCGTGCGCGCCGGTTTCCCCGACTGGATGGAGGAATGCGCGAAAAACAAGCTGCTGTGCACCAGCCAATTTTTCACCGACACGCGCAGCTACTTCATCGAGCGCCAGTACGGCAACGAGTACGAAGTGCTCGACACGCTTGGCGAGGTGATGAGCTTCAACGCCGACGCCGCGGGCAACCTGTGCTGGTACCTCAAGGACGAGGCCGATCACAACGACGAGTCGTGGGGCTCGCCGCCCGAATTTCTGCTGCAATTGTGGAACCTGCAGAAAAAGAACGACCCCAAGCGCCCGGCCGCGATCCTCTTCCAGGGCTGGAAGCCCGGCGCGTTCGCCGCGTACAAGGAAATGATGGACATCGCCGCCTTCGACGTGTACCCGGTCGGCGCGGGCCGCGCGGTGACCGAAATCAGCGACCGCATCGAGCGGATGCGCGCCGAGGTGGGGCCGTCAAAGGCGTTGTGGGCGGTGATCGAGGCGCACGAGGGCGAGCACGTGCGCAATCTCGGCCGGCAGCTCACCAAAGACGAAACGCTGGTGCAGGGCTACCTGTGCCTGGCCCACGACGTGCACGGCGTGTTCTATTACATCGGCAACGAAGCGGCGTACATCGACGTGGCCGAAATGCCCGGCCCGTGGGCGGGGATGAAGCAGTTCTTCGCCGAGGTCAACGGGCCCGGCGGCATCGCGCATTGGTTCCTGCCCGGCTCGACCACGCTGGCGCGCACCGGCTGGGAGGCCAAACGCATCGCGGTCGACGAGTCGGCGATTCACTTCATTTACAAGCGCGACAAGGACAATCGCTCGCTGCTGGTCGCGGTCAACACCTCGCGCCACGCGAAGGACGCCGAGTTCGTCATCGGCGATCTGCCCGTGCTGACCGGCGTGCAGGTGATGTTCGAAAACCGCTCGCTGACCGCGAAAAACAACGGCTCGCTCAGCGACTCGTTCAAGCCCTACGAGCGCCACGTGTATCGGTGGTAGCGATCAGTCGATAAAGGTCAGCGTGTCGGGTCCGTCGTTGACGGCGAACTCGGCGACGATCGCGTGGTCCCGCGCCGGATCCAGCACGTACAGATAATCGCTGTTGAGCTCGGCCACGTACAGCAGGCCGTCGGCGTCGCGCGCCAGTGCGGAGACGAACGACAACCCCGCCTCGCCCTCGTGAGATCGGAAGAGCGTCGTGTAGGGAAAGAGTGTAGATCTCGGTGG
>CALBTQ010000632.1 GCA_937967875.1 uncultured Pseudomonadota bacterium | reverse complement strand
CGACCCCCGAGATCTACACTCTTTCCCTACACGACGCTCTTCCGATCTGTTTCCTCGAAGGTGCTGTGCTCGACCAATTCGCGCACGGCGATGCCCCGGTATTCGAGCAGGCCCTGCTCGCCGTCGACGTAGGAAATATTCGAACGCGTGGCCACCACGCCTTCCAGCCCCGGCCGGTATTGGCACTCGCCCGGCGCCTGTTTGTCGGTCTGAACGATATTGTTGTTTTTAACCATCGAATCCTCCCGCTTCCGAAGGCGGAAACGCCCCTCCGGTTCGTTCCGATCACCTGAGCTGCGACCATTCGTGAGTTCGCGAAGAAAAGCGCGCGCGGCATTGTTCGGTGTATCAGATATTTTGTCTTACTATAGAATAATTCACGGGAAAATGCAAGTTAATCTTACGTTATTTCCCTTTTGCCGAATGCGCCGCGTCGAAGCCAGGCGGCGATCTCGTCGGCGCTGCAGCCCAGGGCGGACAGGACTTCGTGCGTGTGCTCGCCGCGGGCGGGTGCGTGACGAATTTCGCTTTCGTTTCCGCCGTCGTCGAAGCGGATCGGCGGCTTCGTTTCGAGAATTTCCCCTTCGCCCGGATGGTTGCGCGCGGCGATCGCGCCCCGTTCGTGAAAGTAGGGATCGCGCGCGGCCTCGGCCAGCGATTGCACCGGTTCGCAGCAGCAATCGTGGGCGCGCAGCAATTCGACCCACGCGGCCTGTGTTTTGGCGGCGAATAACTCGTCGAGCTCGCGCTTGACCGGATGGTCGCCGTCGGCCGGCGCGTAGGCCTCGGCAAGCAAGTGCGGTTTGTCGACCGCGGCGCAGAAGGCCGCCCAGAATTTCGGTTCGAGCGCGGCGAGGCTCATCCAGCGGTCGTCGGCGGTGCGATAGAGCTGGTAGCACACATAGCGCCCGGTGAGCATCAGGTTGCGCGGCGCGGGCTCCAGCTCGCTCTGGCCGTATTCGGCGAGAAAATAGGCGGCCAGCGCGACCGGAACGTCGGCCAGCGGCACTTCGATCCGCGCGCCCTCGCCGGTGCGTTCGCGGCGGATGACCGCGGCCAGCACGGCGTTGGCGAAGTACAGCGCCCCGGCCAGATCGGCGATGGGCAAGCCGGGCATTGCCGGCGTTCCAGCGGCCGTGCCGCTCAGGCTCAGCGAGCCGCCCAGCGCCTGGTAGTTCAAGTCGTGGCCGGCGCGTCGCGCGCGGTCGGTGCCGGCGGCGTACCCGCTGAGCGTGGCGTGAATCAGCCGCGGCGCATGCTCGCGCAGCGTCTTTTCGTCCAGCCCCAGCGCGCTGAGCACGTCGGGGCGGAAACCGTCGACCAGCACATCGTAGGTCGCCAGCAATTTGAGAAAGACCTCGCGCCCGGCTTCGGTTTTCAGATCGAGGACCAGGCCGCGCTTGTTGCGGTTGAGGGCGAGAAACGCCGCGTTGGCGTCGGTGACCAGCGGCGGGATAAGGCGCAGGTAATCGCCCTGCAGCGGGTCTTCGACCTTGAGCACGTCGGCGCCCAGGTCGGCCAGCAGACAGGTGGCGAAGGGCCCGGGCAGCAGGCGCGTCAGGTCGAGCACGCGCACGCCGGCCAGCGGCTGATTTTTGGCGGGCTGATTCATTTTTCTCTCGCAAAGTGAGGTTGCGGGAAAAGTATAGCACAGGTGAGGAAAGATCAGGCGTCAGTCGTCTTTCTCGGCGCAGTGAATTTTCTCGACCGGGCGATGAACGGTCGTGCCGGTCGTTGGCGGCCGGGTTTCGTGGTGGATTGCCGGCTCACTGGTTTAGGTCAAACGGCGCGGGCGCTGCAGCGGCCGGCAATTCTCCTTGGCAGTTCATCTGCGGCGAAAAATGCTGCATTCGCTCGAAGCCGACGGCCAGCAGCGGTCGTTGCGCGGTGGGGATCTTCAATTGTTCCGCCCAGTCGGCGAGGGTCGCGTCGTCGCCGCGAAGGCGCAAGCCCAAAACCATGCCGACGGAGATCGCTTCGTTGTCGCTCAATTCGATTTGGGGCAGGTCGGGATCGATTTTGCAATCGCCCAGGAACCGCAGCGGAGGATCGTTCGGCATGCATTCGCGACCGTCGACGTACTGGTACATCAAATTGAAGCCGCGGTTTTCCGGGCATTGAACGGCCCACCAGTCGACGAAATCGGTTTCCGCGGCCGGCACGTAATTGATGGCGGTTCTTGGGTAATCGATGCTGGTCTTATAACGCAGAAACAGCAGCCCGTTTTGCGGTTGGATCAGGGAAAGTTGCGCCGGCAGCATTATCGCCGCCAGGCAAAGCAACGCGGGCGCGCCGAATTTCAGCGGCAGTCGGCTCAGGCTGAGCCCGATCACGACCGGGATAAACGGATTCAACAACCAATAATAGCGAAGGTCGCTCGAAATGTTGCCGGACATAAGAACCAGGAAAAACAACAGCGGAAACCCCACCACCGTCAAAATGAACATTTGTTGTTTGGATTTCTGGCGAGCGAAAAGATAGAGCAAATGAATGGCGCCGAAAACACACAAGGCGCTCAATAACCAACGCAACGCAGGCGCGCCGCAGGTCGGCAGATGCCACACATTCCAACTTATTTGCGGAGTTTTGAAGAGGTTGAAAAGGCTTGGTCCGTCCGGCGGCACGTAGCTGTCGGAAAGCAGGTGGGAGTGAAAGCCGAAAGCCAGTTGAAACAGCTCCATAGGGATGAAGCCGGCGGCGAACAAGGCGATTGCGGCGAAGCGTTGGCGATTGTCGGTCAAAGAGCGAATTGCGGGAAGCAGAAGAATCGGCAACAGCAATAAACTTCCTTTGTAGAAAAAGAAGAAAACGCCGAAGAGGGCGAAAAATAAGTATTTAATCCATGCCTTCCGGTTGTAGATCGGAAGAGCGTCGTGTAGGGAAAGAGTGTAGATCTCGGTGGTC
>CALBTQ010000631.1 GCA_937967875.1 uncultured Pseudomonadota bacterium | reverse complement strand
GACCACCGAGATCTACACTCTTTCCCTACACGACGCTCTTCCGATCTAGTGATAGTCTTTGGCACAACTTTTCCGAGAGGAAGCGACCGACCCCATGCGATATGTTCTGACCGGTGGGGGCACCGGCGGCCACGTGTATCCGAACCTGGCCATTGCCGGCGAATTGGCCCGACACGACAGCGAAGCGCAGTTTTTGTACCTCGGCGTCGCCAGACGCGCCGAGGCCGACATCGTGCCGCGTCACGGCATCCCCATCCGGTTCGTGCCCGCGCGGGGTATGCCCACGCGCAAGGCGTCGCCGGCGATGATCGTCTTCCTGGCCGCGTTGGCCTGGGGGACGCTCAAGGCGCTGGCGATTCTGCTGCGTTACCGGCCGCGGCTGGTGGTGGCCACGGGCGGCTACGCGAGCGCGCCGGCGTTGTTGGCCGCGCGGCTGTTGCGCCGGCCGATCCTGGTGCACGAACAAAACGCCTACCCCGGGCTGGTCAACCGCACCTTCGGCAAGATGGCCGGACGCGTGTGCGTGTCGTTCCCCGAGTCGCTGGTGCATTTTCAGCACAACGGCAAGCTGGTGGGCTACCCGGTGCGGCCGGAGATTTTCGCTTTGCGCGCGGGAATCGATCCGGCGGAAAAGGCGCGGCGCAAGCAGGAACTGGGCATCGACCCGGCGCGGCAGGTGGTGCTGATCACCGGCGGCTCGCTGGGCGCGCGATCGATCAACCGGGCCGTGGCCGATCTGCTGCCGCTGATCGCCGACGACGAAACGCTGCGGCGGCGCGTCTACCTGGTGCACGCGGTCGGGCGCTTCGCGAGCAAAGAATACCACGCGGTCGAAGACACCCTCGCCCGCCTGCACAAGCGCGGCATCGCCGAGGAAGCGGCGGCCGATTTCTACCGCCGCGAAACGTACCTCTACGAGATCGAAAACTGGTTGCGCGTCGCCGACGTGGTGGTCGGGCGCGCCGGCGCGGGCACGCTGACCGAAATCGCCGCGACCGGCCTGCCCGCGGTGGTCATTCCCAAGAGCGGGCTGCCCGGCGACCATCAGGTGAAAAACGCCGAGGCGCTGCGCGAAGCCGGCGCCTGCCTGGTGCTGCGCGAGGAACGCGCGCGCGACAACGGCGAGGCGTACGATTCGATTTCCCCCGAGCGACTGTTGGGCGCGTTGCGCGAACTGCTCGACCTGCCCGACGAACGCCGCGCGGCCATGCGCGAGGCGGCGCTGGGCTTCGTGCACGGCGACACGTTGGGGGCGATCCGCGCCGAGGCGATGTCGCTGCTGGCCGGGCCGCCGAAGAAAACGGTGATGATCCGCCGCCGGCGCACCTTCCTGGTCGACCAAAACGGCGCGCGTCACGAGGTGCTGTTCGACCGCAGCCGCATCGGCGGCGGTTCGTGGGACGACGTGCGGCTGACCAACGAGGGGCTCGAACGCAAGCACTTCTGGCTCAAACGCAGCGGGCGGATCGTCGAGAACCGCGTGGTGGAAACCTGGACCGTCATTCCCCGGCGACCGCTGCTGGTGCAGCGCGCGGGCGAAACGCAGGCGCACGAGCTGAGCGGGTCGACCGAGCTGGCCGACGGCGACCGGCTGGTGCTGCCCGACGGCGCGGTGCTGTCGCTGGATTTCGACTGGATCGAAGTGCCGCAGGTCAAAGCCGAAAAAGGCGCGGTGGAGAACATTTTCTCGCAGGGCGTGGGCACGCTGCTGGCGAAGCTGATCGGCTTCGTGCGCGAGGCGTTCCTCAGCCGCTTCTTCGGCGCAGGCCTAGTGATGGACATCTTCGCCGTCGCGCTGTCGCTGGCCAACCTGATGCGCGAGGTCGTCGCCGAGATGGCGTTGGAGAACGCGTTTCTGCCCAGCTTCCGCCTGTTCTACGGGCGCAGCGAAGACAAGAACGACGCCTGGCGGCTGGCCTGGCAGGTGTTCAACATCTTCTTTCTGATCTCCTCGGCGATCACCGCCCTGGCGATCATCACCTGCCCGTGGTGGATCCATCTGATCGCGCCGGGCTTCGTCGAGAAGGGCGTGATCGACCAGACGACGGCGATGACGCGCCTGATGTTCCCCTTCCTGATTCTGATGTCGATCAGCGCGTTTCTGGGCACGCTGCTGCAGAGCTTCGATCGCTTCGGGCCCAACGCCTTCGCGCCGGTGCTCTACAGCATCGGTCTGGTGTTCGCGGTCGTCGTGCTCGATCCGGTCTTCGGCATGTACTCGCTGGGCTTGGGCGTGCTGATCGGCGGGGTGTTGCAGATCGTCTTCCAGATGTTCTTCCTGCTGCGGCGCGGCCTGCGCGAGAAGATCGCCTGGAGCGCCTACCGGCCCGGCATCAAGGCCGAGCCGGGCACCAAGAAGGTCGTAGCGCTGTCGGGACCGGTTTTTCTGGACGCGACGCTCAACAAGATCAGCGGCATCGTCGACAAGGTGCTGGCCACGCCGCTGATCGCCGGCTCGGTGAGCGCGCTGTATTTTTCGCGGTTGCTGGTCGTGCTGCCGTTTTCGGTGCTGGCGATGAGTATCAGCCGCGTCTTTTTGCGCGACCTGTCGGATGTGGCCGCGCGCGGCGACGCCCGCCAGTTCCGCGACCTGCTGGCGCGGGGGATCAACGCGACGATCTTCCTGATTCTGCCGGCGACCGCGGCGATGATCGCGCTGGCCACGCCGCTGGTGCGCTTCATTTACGAGGGCGGCAAATTCACCGCCGAGAACACGGCGATGACCAGCGCGGCGCTGATCTGCTACACGCTGGGGCTGATCGGCTGGTCGCTGACCTCGTTGTACAGCCGCGTGTTCTCCAGCCAACTCGACACGCGCACCAGCCTGATCACCAACGCGGGCAGTCTGGTCGTGTACCTCGCGTTCGCGCTGACGCTGGTGCACACGCCGCTGGCCCACGCGGGGCTGGCGCTGGCGACGAGCCTCTCGTTTCTCTTCAACATGCTCTGGCGGCACTGGATCGCCGTGCGGCGGCTGCGCAACGACGGCGCGCCGCTGGGGTGGGCGCCCTTCGGGCCGACCTTCGCCAAAACGACGCTGGCCAGCGTGGTCACCGTGCTGGTGATCGTGCTGCTGTACGTCGATCCCGGTCCGGGGCGCGGGCTGTGGGTGAACATGTGGGCGTTCACCGTGCCGGCGACGGCGGGCCTGGGCGCGTTTTTGCTGTTCGCCTTCATGATGCGCACGCAGCCGCTGCTGGATCTGCTCAATCATATGTCGGCGCGCCTGGGCTTCGGACGGCCCTTCGGCAGCGGGCCGGTGCGCTACCAGAACGGCACAGGCAACGTGCGTACGCTGACCGCCGCGGGTCTGCTGGCCGAGGCCGAGCACCGCGAATTTTCCGCCGAGGAGCGCGCGATCGTGCTGGACCGGCTGGAAGGATTTTTACGGCACGACGACTGGTGGATCCGCAACCTGGGCATCAAGCTGTCCGGCGCGATGAAGCTGACCGAGAAGATCGAACTGCTCGGCGACGCGATCGCCGGCACGGCCGAGAAGAAACGCCTGTGGCGCTGGCTGCTGGGCTCGCGCCGCGAGGTCGGCTTCATCCGGCGCAACGCCGTGGCCGCGCTGGTGAACATCGGCGTGTGGGACGAGCGCGTGAAAAAGGCGCTGCTGGCCGGGCTGGAGGATCCGTACTACGAGGTGCGCCAGTATGCGCTGCGCGGCTTGATTCCCTTCGCCGAACAGGCGCGCGGCGACGTCGAGGTGATCGCGGCGATTGCGCGGCGGCTGGCCGACACGCATTTCGAGGTCGTGCCGGTCGCGGCCAAGGCGCTGGCGGAACTGGCGGTCGATCCGTCCGCCTTTGCGCAGCTCAAGCCGCTGCTGGCCGATCCGCGCTGGCCGGTGCGGGGCGCGGCGGCCGACGGGTTGCGGCGCTTGTACGACCGCAAAGTCTTCACCGACGCGGACGCGCTGCGCGATGCGCTCGGTGCGATGCTGCTGACCAGCGAGATGATCGAACCGGTCTTCCCGCTCAAGCGCGTGGTGAAAAAGGCGATGCAGGGCCTGCCCGAGAAGGAGGAGTAGCGTGCTGGTGATCTGGTACAAAGCGGCGTTGTCCGCGGGACAGGTGTTGGGCCTGACGCGCCTGTTCGGCTACATCACCTTCCGCGCGGGGCTGGCCGGCATGCTGGGCATCGCGCTGACGCTGCTGTTCGGCGGAGCGATGATCCGCCTGCTGCACCGCGCCGGCATCCACGACACGCCGCGCGACTACGGCGTGATGCGCGTGACCGACAAAAAAGGCACGCCGCAGATGGGCGGGCTGATTTTCGCGCTGGTGACCATGGCCGTGTGCCTGCTGTGCTGCGACCTGTCCAGCCGTTTCACGCAGATCATGATCCTGGGCTTGCTGTGGTTCACCACGGTGGGCGCGGCGGACGATTACCTGAAAATCAAGGTGTACAAGAACGCCGACCTGGGCCTGTCCCGCAACGCGAAGCTGGCCTATCAGGCGCTGTTCGGTCTGTTGCTGGCGCTGATCTGCTTCATCCCGGCGCTCTCGCCGCACGAGCGGCATCTGATCGGCCGCATCACCATCCCCTTCATCAAGGGAACGATTCCGCTGTGGCTGCTGTACATCCCCTTCGTCGTGCTGGTGGTGCTGGGCATTTCCAACGCGATCAACCTGACCGACGGGATGGACGGTCTGGCCACAACGCCCTCGATCATGACCGCGGGCGTGTACGCGATTTACGCCTACATTCTGTCGCACGCGCGCATCAGCGAGTATCTGTTGTTCGACCAGGTCAAAGGCAGCGGCGAAGTGGCCGTGTTTCTGGCCGCGCTGTTCGGCGCGCTGATCGGCTTTCTCTGGTTCAACTCCTACCCGGCGACCGTGTTCATGGGCGATACGGGCAGTTTGTGCATCGGCGGCGTGCTGGCCACGGCGGCGGTGCTGATCAAGCAAGAACTGTTGTTTATCGTCGCGGGCTTTTTGTTCTGCGCCGAATTTCTCTCTTCGGCCATTCAGGACCGGCTGGGCGTGAGCGCCGGCACGCTGGGCCTGCGCATCTTTTCGCGCGCGCCGCTGCACGACGCGGTGCGCCTGCGCGGGTTGGCCGAACCCAAGGTCGTCGTGCGGCTGTGGATCATCGCGGGGATCGCCGCGTTCATCAGCCTGCTCGCCCTCAAATTGCGCTAGGCCTTTCCGATTTAAAGCCCCGACGGTATGTCGCCCTCATCCCCGCCCCCAAGCCCCGGAGGGGCGGACGGTCAGTAGCGAAGGGCGAAGCCCTGGAAATTGCGACCTACCCAGAGCCGACAAGCCCCGGAGAGGCGAAGGATTCTTTGATTATCCGTCACGACGGGCTAACCTGCACCCCTTCGGGGTTTACTTTCATTTGTTCCATCTGATCCCAGGGCTAACGCCCTTCGCTACTTACCTGCGCCCTACGGGCTTGTAGGTTCAGGGAATCAATCCATTGCCCGGGCTTACGCCCTTCGGTAACGACCTGCGCCCGGCGGACTTGGAGATCATCATCAGCCTGCTTGCTTTCTGCGCTAGGCCTCACAAGCAAACTGGCGAAACGCCGCGCGTTGCGGTACATTACGACGAAACCGCAAATGGGGATGAAGCATGCGCGCACACGCCGGTTGGTCGGTTCTTTTACTTGTGCTGTTGATGGCGCTCGCCGTGGCAGCCTGCGGCGACGATGACGACGACGACAATGACGCGTCCGGCGACGACGACAACGACGCCGACGACGACGCCACGCCCGGCGACGACGACACCTTCGACGACGGCGGACCCGACGGCGGTCCGACGCCGCTGCTGGGCAAGAATATCGTCTATGACATCTCCGGCGCCGATTCGATCCACGGCGCATACAGCGGCCAGGTGGAGATTCGCGCCGACAACGAAGCGGCGAACTTCATCCGCACCGCGCACATGCTCGGCGTTTCGTTCGTCGATCCGCGCCTGGAAACCAACTACGACGTGTACACGGCGTGGACCGGTTACGTCGACCGCTACGCCGGCGTCATCACGGTGTCGCTGCAGGTGGCCGATTTCATCACCGCCTACGGCGACACGGTGCGCACCGGGGCCGACGGCGCGCCGGTGGTCGTCACCGGCACGCTCAGCGCGCAGCGCGACGGCTCGTTCACCGTGGCCTGGACGACCGACTCGACGGTGCATCCGTTCACGGCCGGCGAAACCTGGACCTACCACGGCGTTTCCGACAACGAGCCGATCTTCCGGAACGAGGACGCGTACGTCGCCAGCCACGATCCGCCGCCGGACCTGCTGACTTCGATCGTCTACCCGCTGCTGTCGACCTACCACGCGCTGGAGTTCTACGACGACTACCGCGACCGCGACGAATTCTGGCTCGGCGTGCATTACCTGGAAAAATTCCGCACCGACTTCGACTGGTACCGCGAGCATCCCGACGCGCTGCGCGTGTTCGACAAATGGCTCGACGAAATCAGCATGGCCGAGGCGATGCTTCGCGCCCGGGCCTACAGCCCGACGTTGGCGCAAAAGGCCGAATGGTTCGACGAGGAATTTCCCGACGTGTTCCTGAACGAAACGGGGTTCGTCGGCCAGACGCTGATCGGTTCAGACCCGCTGGAAAAAGACGCGTCCTACGACGCGCTGCTGTGGAACGGCTGCTATCTTGGCTCGCAGGTGTTCCGCTATCTGGAGACCGGCGAGACCGAGGCGCTGGACAACTGGCTGCGGATTCTCGACGCGCAGTTCTTCGCCCACGACATCGTGCAGGACGACACGTCCTTCGCGCGCGCGGTGCGGCCGCACGTAGCCGACGGTTCCAAGGAGTGGATCCACGCCGAGGCGCCCTACGAGGATTACGACTGGATGTGCTGCGGCAACAACGACATGATCCAGGGTCTGTACTACGCCTACACGCTGTCGTGGATTTACCTGCCGGAGGATGCGGCGTACGACACGTACCGCGCCAAGATCGCCGAACGCGCCGCGCGTCTGGCCGACCATTGCTCGGTGGCGCTGGACGGCGAGTTCAACGAAATCAAAGCGACCTGGCTGGCATGGATGACCACCGGCGACGAGGCGTACCGCGAGCGCTACCGGGATCTGTACAACATCCTGCTGCAAGCCTACACCTTCGCGGGCGGCGGCATGTTCTACCTGTACGGCGTGTCGGACTGGTCGGGCCAGCACCTGGACACCATCGGCCAACTGGTGCTGTATTTCCTGGCCAAGGAAACCGGCGACAACGGCACGCTCTTCCTGCTCAAAGAGGGTTGGGCCAACGGCATGCGGCTCAACTCGATGTCCAAGCAGATTTTGTGGCCGATCGCGTCGTATTCGTTCTCCAATCCGTCCGCCGACCTGGACTACGTGCTGGACGAGGCGGTCTGGGGCCTGCGGGAATTTCCGTATCCGAAGCAGTACCTGAACATCGACCAACGCATCGATCCGCAGTGGTGCGCCTCGCCGCTGCCGAGCCTGTTCTGGAAGCTCGACTATTTCCAGGGCGGCCGGCACCAGGGCCTGACCATGCAGCCGTGGTTCGAGAAAAGCGGATCGATCAACTACTTCGTTTCCAATCCGCTGGATTTCCAGAGCACGGCCACCGAATGGTCGCACGGCGGCGGCACCGACTACCTGCACGCTTACTGGATGGGCCGCTACTTCGGCGTCATCGACGAGCAGGAATAACTAGGGATAATCCCTGGACCTATGTTTGCTTCGTTGTGTGGGGCCTCGGCCGGCGCGGCAGAGCCGCGCATGGGAGCCGTTATTTTTTGCGGCCGGATTCCGCATTAGGGTGCGGGATAACCAGGATGACAGAAGAAATTTTCATTCCCGCGCAGGCGGGCCTGTCCGCCAAAGTTTTAACGAAGGTGGAAAGCCGGGACCGGCAAATACCCTTCCCGACATTTTTAAAATTCTACTCGAACCGCTTCACGCGCGC
>CALBTQ010000630.1 GCA_937967875.1 uncultured Pseudomonadota bacterium | reverse complement strand
GACCACCGAGATCTACACTCTTTCCCTACACGACGCTCTTCCGATCTTTGCGCCCTTCGTCGCTGTCGAATTTGATGCGTTGGACGCTCACCATCGGATAGACTTTTTTCGTCTGGTCGATGACCTCTTCCATGCGGGCGGCGTCGAGGGTTTGCGGATCGTAAATCACCGGGTGGACGAACGGCTCGCGTGCGACGTATTCCTCGGGAAGCGGTTCTTCCTCCGCGGCGGCCTTGTCGGTGGCGCACGAACCGGAGCCGGTCGGGTTGGTCCGCGACAAAAACTCGGGCGGCGCATCGCACACAGCCGGACGATCCGCCTTGCCGAAGGTCGCGCACACCGCGTCGAACAGGTCGCGACTGTTGCGGCCGCCGTTGTACTTCTGATCGTTGATCAGAATCGTCGGGCTGGAATTGATGTTCAACTCGACCGTTTCCTCCAGGTCCTTGAGCAGCAGGTTGATGCCCGTGCCGTCCTGCAGGCACGTTTCGACGGCCGTGGCGTCGATCTGCAAACCGGACGCGATTTCAGCCCAGGGCTGGTTGCCGCGCTGATTCATTTCCACGACGAAGGTGAACTGTTTTTGCGGATCGACCTGGCCGACGCAGGCCTGGATCATGTTCTTTTCCACTTCGGTCGGCCCGTGCAGGCTGGTCAGTCCGCCGCCTTCCTCGCGATCGACGATGAAGGCCAGGCGGGGAGTCATCTTTTCGCCCAGCGCCTGTTTGACGTCGAAGACCACCTTTTCGGCGGGAACGCCGTAGGGGCATTCGCTCATGGCGTACAAGGTTACGCGGGCCGGTTGTCCGGCGGGCGTTTCCACCGTCAGCGTGCCTTCGTCGGCGAGCGGCTTGGTCTTGACCGCTGCGCTGTCGGGCATCACCGAGTCCTTGTCGCAACCGGTGAAGATCGATAAAAACAAAACCAGAATCAGTGGCAGCGCCAATCGTTTCATCCGAAGCTCCCTTGCGCGGTTCGATTGCTCCTACGTAGGAGATCCCCCCCCCATTTGTCAAGGCACGTGGTTTGATCTATTTTAGGCCGCGCCAAACGGGGAGCCGTTTCGCAACCCGTTGAGATTAGACTTCCTTTCTTCGGGATTGTTCCGAAAATGCGCCCGCGACGCTGGCGTTGCCGGCAAGGCGACTTATATTTCCGGCAGATTCTCGACGGGGAAAAGTTTTTTTCGTTGACGAAACCCAATTGCCGGTCGTGACGGCCGGCGCAAGGATATTGCGATGGGCATCTTGGAAATCAAGGACCTGACCCTGGCGTTCAACGGCAGCCGGATTCTCGACGGCCTGAGCATCGATTTCTGGGGCGGGCACGTACACGCGATCATCGGCCCGAACGGCGCGGGAAAATCCACGCTGGCCAGCACGATCATGGGCCTTTCCGGTTACCGCGATCACGGCGGCGATATTCTTTTCGAAGGCCGGTCGATCAAAGCGCTGGGCGTCGACGAACGTGCGCGGCTGGGCATCACCTTGGGGTGGCAGGAGCCGGCGCGCTTCGAGGGGCTGACCGCCGAAAAGTTCATCCGCTCGGCGGCCAAGGATAAGTCGATGGATCGCGCGCGCGAGGTGATGTGGCACGTCGGGCTGGATCCGGACAGCTACCTCAAGCGCGCGGTGGACCGCACGTTGAGCGGCGGCGAGCGCAAGCGTATCGAACTGGCGTCGATACTGGCGCCCGAACCCAAGCTGGTGGTGCTGGACGCGCCCGATTCGGGCATAGACGACGAGGCGATGGAGCGCAC
>CALBTQ010000629.1 GCA_937967875.1 uncultured Pseudomonadota bacterium | reverse complement strand
CGGTGACTGGAGTTCAGACGTGTGCTCTTCCGATCTATCTGAAATAAGGAAACTTTTCATGAGCAAAATCGCTGAAAACATTACGCAATTGGTCGGCGGCACTCCCCTGGTCCGTTTGCGGAAACTCTCCGCCGGGTTGCCGGGCGACGTGGTGTTGAAACTTGAATTTTTCAACCCCATGTCCAGCATCAAGGACCGCATCGCCCTTTCCATGATCGAAGCCGCCGAAAGGGACGGCAAATTGACCAAGGATTCGATCATCGTCGAGCCGACCAGCGGCAACACGGGCATCGGCCTGGCCTTCGTCTGCGCCCAGCGCGGCTATCAATTGATTTTGACCATGCCCGACACGATGTCGGTCGAGCGACGCAAGTTGCTGAAAGTTTTCGGCGCGCAACTGGTGCTGACCCCCGGCGGCGAGGGTATGCCCGGCGCCATCGCCGAGGCCGATAAAATCGTCGCCGAAAATCCCCGGGCGATCAGCCTGCGACAGTTCGACAATCCGGCCAATCCGCAGATTCACCGCGTGACCACCGCCGAGGAAATCTGGAACGACACCGACGGCGCGATCGACTTCCTCGTGGCCGGCGTGGGCACCGGCGGCACGATCACCGGCATCGGCGACACACTTAAAAAGCGCAAACCGACCTTCAAGGCGATCGCCGTGGAACCGGCGGGCAGCCCGGTGCTCTCGGGCGGTAAAGCAGGCCCGCACAAACTGCAAGGCATCGGCGCGGGCTTCGTACCCCAGGTGCTGGACATCGCCGTCATTGACGAGATCATTAAAGTCAAGGAAGCCGACGCCGGCGACACCGCGCGCCGTTTGGCCAAAGAGGAAGGAGTGCTGGTCGGCATTTCCTCCGGAGCCGCCGTCTGGGCCGCCTTACAGGTGGCCGCTCGCGCCGAAAACGAGGGCAAGCTGATCGTGGTCGTCATCCCCAGTTGCGGCGAGCGCTACCTGAGCACCTGGTTGTTCGAGGATCTCGATGCCTGACGCCAAACCGTCGCTGGATCTGTCGGCGGTCGTGCACGCCATCTGCGACACCAACGACCGTCTGGCCAAACAGCTCAGCCGCCGCAACGGGCATCCCCTGCCGTCGCGCGACAAGCTGATCGAGATCGTCGAACGCCTCAAGGCCGTGCTCTTTCCCGGCTACTTCGGCCTGTCGGAGATGTCGGCCGACAACGTGCGCTTTCACATCGGCGCGCTGCTCGATTCCATCCGCCGCGACCTGCGCGAGCAGATCAAACGCGGCCTGTGCTTCGCCTGCACCGAGTCGACCGGCGAGAAATGCCCGCATTGCGAGCACCGCGCGCAGGAATACACCGACGCGTTTCTCGCCCGTCTCAGCGACATCCGTCACCTGCTGGGCAGCGACGTGCAGGCGGCCTACGAGGGCGATCCGGCCGCGACCAGCCCCGACGAGGCGATCTTCTGTTACCCCGGCGTGCAGGCGATCACCTACCATCGCCTCGCCCACGAATTGCACCGCCTGGCCGTGCCGCTGATCCCGCGCATCATCAGCGAGCACGCGCACAGCGTGACCGGCATCGACATTCACCCCGGCGCGACGATCGGCGAGCGGTTTTTCATCGATCACGGCACCGGCGTGGTCATCGGCGAAACCTGCGTCATCGGCCGCAACGTGCGCCTGTACCAGGGCGTCACGCTGGGCGCGAAAAGTTTCCCGCTCGACGACGAGGGCAAGCCGATCAAGGGCATCGCGCGCCACCCGATCGTAGATCGGAAGAGCGTCGTGTAGGGAAAGAGTGTAGATCTCGGTG
>CALBTQ010000628.1 GCA_937967875.1 uncultured Pseudomonadota bacterium | reverse complement strand
AGATCGTATTCGGTGACTGGAGTTCAGACGTGTGCTCTTCCGATCTGCAGGGCGTGGCGATGATTCTGGTCAACAAACCGCGCAACGAAGCCTGGCGGCACATTATCGATTACGCCGCCTGGCCGCAGTTCATGCCCAAGATCACCAAAGCCACCGTTTATAAGCAGGACGGCGATCAGGTCGGCGTGGAGTTCTCGCTCAAGATCATGTTCAAGGACATCACGTTTAGCACCATGCGCACGCACAGCCCGCTGGCCGGTTGCGTGACCTGGGTGATGGATCGCAGTCGCGCGAACGACATCGTGGATACGCAAGGCGCCTGGATGGTCAAAGCCCACGGCGCCGACAAGAGCATTCTGATTTATACGGTCAAGGTCGACTCGGGCTTCAAAGTGCCCAAAACAGTGCAGGAATGGCTGGCCGGGCGCGACATGCCCGGCGCGCTGCGGGCGATGAAAATGCGCGTCGAGACCAACGGCGCCTATATCAAGAGTTAATCGATAACCAAGCGACAACCGTCAGGAAAGGACCAACAATGAAAGTGGAAAAAACGTTTTACATCGAGGCGGCTCCGGAAAAAGTATTGGCGGCGATGACCAGCCCCGCGCTGTTGGAAGAGGACCACAAATCGCGCAAGTGCCTGTCGTTCGATCTGACCGATCTGAACAAGACGGCGAGCGAGCACAAGTATCAGATCGTCACGACCGAATACACCCGCGGTCTGGGCGGCATCGACAAGGACAAAACCGAAAAGCACACCGTCGTGCATAACTGGAACCTGGGCGCGAAACAGTCCAAGTGGGTGTGGTCGAGCGACAACGAAGTGTCCAACAAAGCGCAGATCAGCGGCGGCACCGGCCTGAAGGCGAAGGGCGCGGGCACGGAAGTGACCATGATGGTCGAGATCGAAGTGAAGATCCCGATGGTCGGCAAGATGATCGCCGGCAAACTCAAGGAAGGCTTCGAAAAGGGCTGGCCGCAGTACATCGAGCGCGTGACGGCCTGGTCCAAAAAGTAAGCGCGAACGAACGTTCAACCAAGAACCGCGCCCTCACCGGCGCGGTTTTTTATTCCGCCGGCTTCTGCGCCATGAACACGCGGCGGAAGTGGTCGGCGCACTTGCGTTGGATGTAGGAGATGAACACCACCGAGCCGTAATGACCGGTCGGGACGGTGATGCGCTGCGGTCGGTGCGCCGCTTCCCACCAGACGGTGGACAGATCGTAGGGCACGATCAAATCGAAGCGCGCCGAAATCAGCAGCACCTTGTGCGGATCGATCCGGGGCGCCACGGCCAGCGGGTCGATGTCGTGCCATAGACGGTAGGCTTCATCGTATAGCTGCTGGTGGGTCCATTGCCGCGTGGCGAGAAATTCCTCGCGCACCTGCTCGACCCACCCTTCGTCGGTGATCGTCAGCAACTGCGCCAGGTCGCCGCCGTTGAGCATCAGCGCCGCCGCGGCCACGCGATCGTCGACGGCGGTGAGCACGCTGCCGAAAAAACCGCCCATCGAAATGCCGCTCACGCCGATGCGTTGTTTGTCCAGTTCGGGGAGCGTCGTCCACCAGTCGAGACCGCGCCGCATGTCGATCACCGAGTTGATCATTACGTTGCGTGTGTGCTCCAGCCCCTTGGCCGGCAGGAACAGTTCAGCCTTTCGCTCGAAGCGCAGCACGTGAAAGCCTTTGCCGGCGTAGTACTCGGCAAAGGCGATCGACGGGCCATAGTCGCCGCCGAGGATCGGAATCTGGACGATGCCCGGCAGCGCGCCGTCGCCGTGTTGCCGGTAGTACCAGGCGACGACCTGCGTGTTGTGCGGATCGCTTTGATCGTAAGCGGCGAAGCTGATGCGCAGGATGTCGTAAGCCTGGCGCGTTTCACGCAATTCGACGGCCACCTCGCCGGGTCCTTGTCGGTAGGCGAAATTTTTCAGGGCGGCGTCGACGTCGCTGCCGGGAGCGTGCAGTTCCAGCGGCGGACGCGTACAACCGGCGATCATCAAGGCGATAAACAGGAACGAGAAAAGGAATCGATGGCGCATGGGTCATCTCCATTAAAGATCGTGCATTCTTTTTAATATGCTTTGCGACGGTCGGCAAACGGCGGATCAGCGCCAGCGGTTGATGGATTTGACGCCCAGCGGGTTGACTTTTTCCAGGCAGATCATTTCCACCTTTTTGGTTTTACGGTCGGTCAGCGTAAAGGCGAGGTAATCGTCCTCGGCGAACACGATGCCGTTGATGCACATCTCGCATTTGCTGTCGAGGTATTTGGCGAGGAAGTCGTCCATCAGCTTAGGATGGCCGAACAGCTCGGTGAAAGAATTTTCCTTGCGGCTCAGGCTCTGGCGGATTCTGCTGATGTTGAGACGGAAGCGCGGAATGAGCGTGGGCACTTCGCCGCTTTGAAAAATGCGCGGGAACGGATAGCCGACGCTCGAATAGTTTTCGAACTGCGTGGCCGACAGTTGATCTTCGTAGAAGGAAATGCGTCCGTCGCCGTCGAGGTCGCGCTGCTCGATCCACTTGTTGCCGGTCGAATCGTTTTGTTCGAAGCGAATGCTGTCGAGCCGGCTGGATAACTCGTCGTTGACCGCCGGGAGGTTTCCGCCGCCCGCCAACAAAATGAAATAAAAGACGGTCAGGATGAGCGGCACGATCGTATACCGGATAATGTGGCTCCAATTGGTGCGGATTTCGTGGTCGGGAATTTTTTTAAACAGACGGCTGCCGACGCGCAGGTCCAGCCGGCTGTACAGACTGAGCAAACTGAAGATCAACAGGGTCAGCGCAATGATCATCCGTCCCCAATGAGGGACCTTGTCGTTGACGATCAGCAACCCTTGCCATAGGTCGTGCATAAGGACTCCCCGCCGCGGACCGATCTTACCAAGTTTACTCCATCCGGCAGGATTGGTGAACCATTATTGTTCTTTCTTCTTTAGTTTTTCAATACGCTCCAGATCGGCCAGCGCTTCGGCGCTACGGCCGGTCTGTTCGTACAGCGACATACGCATCTGCAGCAAGGTGATGTTGTCCGGATGTTCGGCGATCAGTTCGTTGAGGATCTTCAGCGCTTCGGCCGGTTTTTTCTGCGCCATCTTCACCGAGGCGATGTTCAGGCGCGGTTCGGCCCGTTTGGGCGCCAGCGAATGGGCCTTTTCGAAATCGGGTATCGCCTGCTCGATCTTGTTTTGCGCCAGGAACAACTGCCCGCGCATGTTGTAGCCGCGCCAGTCGTCGGGCGCCATTTCGATGGCCTTGTTCAATGCCTGTTCCGCTTCGGGCAGCTTGCCCTGCGAGCCGAGCGTGTAATGCAGCAGGACGTACAAATCCGGCGCGTCCGGCCGCAGTTTGATCACCTGGCGCGTCACCTGTTCGGCTTGCGCCGGGCGACCCATCTTCAAGAGCAGCTCGGCCTTGGCGTAGTAGGCTTCAATCGCCTCGGGCCCCAGTTCGATCGCCTTGGTGAAATCGGCCAACGCCTGTTCGGCGTCGCCCCGCTGCTGCATGATGTAGCCACGCCGCAGGTAGCCGCCGAAGAAGCGCGGCGCCAGGGCGATGCACTTATTGATGTCCGCGCGCGCCCCGACCGGATCGCCTTTGAGCACGTACACGGCCGACCGCTCGAGATAGGCCTTGTAGTATTTGTTATCCAGCTTGATCGCTTCGGCATAATCGGTCATCGCCTGATCGAACTGGTTGAGCTGGCGATGGATCGTGGCCCGCTCGACGTAAAACCGCGCGTCTTTCTTGTCCATTTCGATTGCCTTGGCGATGTCCTTGAGCGCCGCGTCGGTGTCGCCGGCGGCGAAATGGATGCGCGCCCGCACGTAGTATCCCTCGGCCGTTTCCTTGAGTTGCAGCGATCGATCGGCGTGTTGCCTGGCCGGTTCGGCGCGGTTGAGCCACGCGTCGACCAGCGCCAATTGCGCATAGGCTTCGGCGAACTGCCCGTTCAATTCGACGGCCTTATGCAGATCGGCGTCGGCCTGCTTGAACAGCGCGATGTCGATGGACGCCGTGCCGCGCAAAAACAGGAACTCCGGATCGTCGGCCGCATCCTGGTGTTTGGCCAGCAGGTCCAATGCCTGATGGTACTGGTATTGTTGAATCAGCGTCCAGGCGTCGGCTTTCCAGCCGGAAAAATCCAGCGCGAAAGCCGGCGCGGCGTAAAGCAAGGCGGTCAGCACAACGGCGATGACGATTCGTTTCATTACGGTCCTCCGGGATCGGTGCCCCTGATATACCACAATTATCTTCAGCGTCAAAAGAGAGGATTTATGCGCCGGTCCGGCAATCCGTCGGTCGGCGCACGGTTGCGTCGCCGTTTTCGGTAATTATTTCGCGAAAATCCGTGGAATTTATGAAAAACTTTCTATTTGCAGCCTTTTTTTTGTTTGTTATAGTCATCGGAGAAATCCCGTATTTCATTTCTTGAAGCGGAAGGCAAAATGAGTCTGACTTTTATCCTCTTTGTCATCATTATCCCGTTGTTGGTCGCCGGAGCGTTGGTCTATCCGCTGATCAAGTTCCTCCGCATGCGCGAGGAACGTTTGGAAAAGACGTTCGCGAAGGCGCAAAAACTCAAAGAGGATGAAAAATTCGAGGAAGCGGAAAATACGATGTACCTGGCGCTGAAAAACGTCGGTTGGGACTATCAGAATTACCTCCTGATGAAAAAGACCAACCGTCTGGCGACGATTCGCCAAACGCAGGAGCCCATGATCAAGGTGGCCCGGATGATCCGGGTGCTGCCGAAGAACAATTTCGATTGGGTGGCCGAAAAGTTGTTCTTTCTCGGCGAGATCTTTCAGGCGCAAAAAAAGGTCGAAAAACAACTGCGCCTGTTCACCGATCTGCGCAATTTCATCGACGACTACGGCAACGCCGTCAGTCGCCTGGATCGTTTGTCGATGCTGGCGCGCATCAGTTCCCGCGAGGCGAAGATTGAGTTCGAAAAGAAAAACTATCGCTCCGCCATTCGCCTGGACGCGTCCGCCTATCTTCACCGGGTTGAGTATCTGTTCGGCGGGGCGCAGTTCGACGCGTTGAAGGAGATCATTCCGTACAGCGGTTCCGAACTGGTGCTGGAATCGTTGCGTGAACTGTCGCGTGAAGAAGAGGCCGAGGAATTGTTCAAGATCGTACAACACGGGATCGTCGACGACGGGGCGCGCATCGAGTTGCGGCGCGTGCAGCGCGATCTCGACGATTTTTTCCAGGGCCGGCGCACGACCACGGATATCGAACGCGAAACGGCGCGTTTGATGCTAAAGAAAGTACTGGAAAAAGCCGAAAAAATGGAAAATCAGGAAGGTAAAAAGGACGACTCCGAAGATGGGGAGATCGGAAGAGCGTCGTGTAGGGAAAGAGTGTAGATCTCGG
>CALBTQ010000627.1 GCA_937967875.1 uncultured Pseudomonadota bacterium | reverse complement strand
CGTGAGCGCCGGGCAAAAAAGCCCAATTTTTTTCCAAGCCCCGCAGGGGCGGCAGACGCAATCATTTTCAAAACGAGAAAATCGACAGTCTCTTGACCCGGGGATCCAGAATTCCTTTAACCCCGTGCGCAGCGCGGCCTTCCTTTTTGAATAGGATGACACTTTGGAAGATAAGCGATGTTAAAATATTAGACCAAAAATCACAGCGCGTTCTTTCGCAGGATGCAGTTGCAAGCAATGTAACTAATTCATGCGATGTTTAAAATTTAGGGCCGAGCAGCATATCCCTGGCTGTTTTTAAGTAGTTAAAATTCGTGCCCAGGACCTTCCATTTGATTTCGTGCGGCGCGTTGACCGTGTCGGTCGACGCGGCGTCGGCTTCGGCCTTGAGCATCGCCCGTTCGCGCGCGATGCGTTCCGGATCGCCGCAGGCCAGCAGTTTGTCGAAGCGCTCCATCAGGTCGATCGCCCGCCCGATGCGTTCGTCGACGTAGCGATACGTCGCCTCGTCGATGAACCCCTTCTCGTGCTTCAATTGATTCATTCGCCGCCCGGCGCGGTAGGTGACGTCGACCAGCTCGTCGCGCGTGAGCCACTGCGTTTCGTAGTTGAGGCCCTGCTTCCAGGTCGGCGCGCTGATCGCCGCGCGGTAGTCGGCGAACTTTTTGAAGAGAATCTTGTAGCCGTACGCGTCGGGGTGCTCGTAGGCGAGGCTGCCCGGGTCCAGGAACGGCGCGAGCGGACTGATAAAGGTGAACAGCCGTTTGTCGAAACGGTCCATCAATTCGCCGGCCCACTCGACGGTGTCCATCACCGACGCGGGCGTCTGGCCCGGCAGGCCGATCATGAAGTAGATGTCGAATTTGCCCGCGCCGTTGCCCAGCGCGTGGCCGATCATCTCCACCACCTGCGCCGACGTGTACTTCTTGCCGCCGCGTTTGCGCACGGCGTCGTCGTGCGTTTCCGGCGACATCTCGAAATTGAAGTTGGGCACGCTGTCGGCGATCTTGCGGAAGTACTCGGCCGGCGCGGCGTCGAACAGCTCGAAGATCGTGTTATTGCGGATGTCGTGACGGCGCAGACCGTCTAGGATCGTGTGCGCGTATTGCGGTCCGGCCTGGTTGAGGTCGCCGATGAAAAACAGCGGCCCGTTGGTGTAGCGCGCCAGCCGCGCCGCATCGCGCACGATCAGCTCCGGCGGACGAAACGCGGTGCATTCACGCCCGGCGTATTCCTTCACCGCCGGTCCGGCGCCGCCGCAAATCGCGCAGCGCTCGTTGCAGCCCTTGTTGGTCATGATCGCGGTGATCGGGTACGTCCACCAGTCGTGGAACGGAATCTGCGAAGTGATCGAAGCGAACTTCATGCTCATCTTGAACATGTTCAGGTAGTTGTTGCCCCAGCGGTCGAGCACCGTCGGCGCGTTGGTCAGCGCGTTGATGCGCGTCGCGCCGTGGCGGTCTTTCCAGGTGAGGTTGGGGATCTCGCTCAGACGCTGCTCGCCGGCGTCGCGCTGGGCCAGCGCGCGCATGAGCATCCCCACCGGCGCCTCGGTCGAATCGCCGCGAAACACGTAATCGAAGCAGTCCAGCTCGATCAGCTCTTCGTGGAAATAGGTCGACGCCCACCCGCCGACAATCACCGGCAGGTGCGGATGATGCTTCTTGACCAGCCGCGCGATCTCCACCGCGCCGTGCGCATGCGGCAGCCAGTGCAGATCGACGCCGAAGGCCAGCCGCGGCCGCAGCTTCGCGATGAACGCCTCCGCGTCGAAGCGCGGCGAAGCGAGCATGCGGTAGGCGAGGTTGACCACGCGCGTTTCCAGCCCGAGCGTCAGTAGGTACTCGGCGATGGTCGTGAAGCCGACCGGGTACATTTCATACACCGGCAGCGAGGGAATCACGTCGGCGATCGGCCCGTAGAGGATCGTCCGCTTGCGGAAATCGTATACGCTCGGCGCGTGCAGCAACACCAGATCGGGACGAACGAACATGCAGACTCCAACATTTTTCGGGCAACCACGGGGGGTTGCCCCTACCGGGTCATCCCCGTGAAAACGGGGATCCAGGACTCCAATTGCCTCCTGACCTTTATCATGTCAGGAAAGGGATCTCATTCCTGGATTCCCGCCTGCGCGGGAATGACAATAGCCCTGGCCCTCACCCCCGGCCCCTCTCCCACGGGGAGAGGTGGGATCGGGCCGACGCTTCACCCTCTCCACTGGGGAGAGGGTCGGGCGCAGCCCGGGGTGAGGGACTCACGGGGGGTTGCCCCTACCGGGTCATCCCCGTGAAAACGGGGATCCAGGACTCC
>CALBTQ010000626.1 GCA_937967875.1 uncultured Pseudomonadota bacterium | reverse complement strand
ACCGAGATCTACACTCTTTCCCTACACGACGCTCTTCCGATCTCCAGGTCGTCGACGAAGACGGCGACGTCGGCCACTACAGCGCGATCGCGGTCGACGGCGACGGCCACGTGCACATCGCCTACAATAAGGAAGTCTCGCGCACCTCGATCGGCGTGCGTTACGCGACCGACGCCGGCGGCTCCTGGGCCACGGAAAACATCGACAGCGGGCAGGACGTCGGATCGTTCCCGGCCCTGGCGTTGGACGCCGACGGCGCGCCGTGTCTGACCTACAACGGCGCCGACGAAATCATGCTCGCCTGTCTGGAGGACAAAGGCTGGACGAATCAGGCGCTGCCCGACAGCTATGCGAACCAGCGCGACTCCGGCCTGGCCTTCGACGGCGACGGCGACTTGCACGTGGTTTACCTGTCAACCGACACGCCCGACAAATTGCGCCATGCCTATGGCGTTCCGGGTTCGCTGACCGACGAATCGATCGCCGACACGCCTACCGTCGGCGACACGCTGGCCATGACCATCGACGCCGACAAGGTGGTGCATTTTACTTATTATAACTATTCATTGGCTGGGGTGATGTACGGCAACAACGCGGCGAAGGACTGGACGGTCGCCAACATCGGCAGCGGCACACCGGTGTTCATCGCCGCCAACGACGTCGATGACGTGGTCATCTCGTTGGGCGGCCTGGGCGTGTTCCGTCAGGCGGGCGCAGGGTGGTCGCAGCAGTACTTCGATCGCGGCTTTACCGTGCAGGACGTTGCGCTGGCCGCCGACGCCGCCGGCAATCTGCACGCCGTATACTTCGACAGCACCTTCCAGGCGTTGACCTACGCCCGACAAAACGGCGGCGCGTGGACGACCGAGGTCATCGAGGAAGCGCTGGGCGACAACGTCGAGAACATCGATCTGGTCCTTGACGGCGACGACAAGGCGCACATTACGTTTTACAACGGTCTGACCACGCACCTGGGTTACGCGACCAACGTTTCCGGCGGCTGGGTGCTTCGCGATATCGACGACGCCGATTTCGTCGGCCGCGACAACTCGCTGGCGATCGACGCCGCTGGCGATCTACACGTCAGCTACTCCGACGACGCGCACGGCAGCCTGATGTACGCGACCGACGCCGGCGGCGCGTGGGTGCGCTACACCGTCGACGATCAGGGCTTGGTCGGCTCGGACAGCGACATCGCCTTTAATGATGACGGCGACGTGGTCATCGCCTACGTCGATCTGAGCGATTACGACATCAACCTCGCGGTCGGCGGCGGAGACGACTGGACGATCGAGACCGTCGACGGCGAGGGCGGCAACGACGTTTCGCTGGCCATCGACGGCGACGGCCAACCCCACGTCGCCTACGTCGGCGCCGGCCTGCGCCATGCGGTCAAGGACGGCAGTTGGACGATCGACTCGGTCGATTCGCTGGCGTTGGAAATGGAAACCGACATCGCCGTGCGCGAGGACGGCCGGGTGTTGATCGCCTATCAAACCCTCGATTGGAATTTAAGTCTGGCGCAAAAGGGTGGCGGTTCCTGGTCGACGTCCGTGCTGGATGAAATCGGCGATACCGGCGAGCATGCGTCGATGCTGCTGACCGGCGAAGGCGATTGGGTGATCGCTTACGTGGCTTACGGCGCCGTCTGGCTGGCGACGCCCCGCTGAGGTTCGGGGACGCGTCGCACGGCGATCAGCGCCGCCGCATCGGTCATGACCGGCATCGTCGCATGCGTGCCGCGCCGCACGGCATAGCTCCAATCGAGTGTGCGCCCGTCGTTCCAGGCCGCGCGCAACGCCAGAATCGCCCGCGCCACATCCTTCGCCGCGGCCGGTGGCGGCACGCGGTAATAGACTGACTCGAAATGCCGCCAGCCTTCTTCCGCTTGCTCGCCCTCATGCAAGACCACGTCGTACAGGGCGGCCGCGGCTTCCAGCGAAAAGAAAATTTGTTGATCGCTGTCCGTCGGCGGCTCGATCGCCAGGCCGCCGTCCGCGGTCGGCGCCAGATGCTGTACGCGCAACGAAACGCGATTGCCGCTGTTGAGCCGCAACAAGTTTTCGACTGTCTGACGATTCAAGTCCAGCCGGTACTGAACGCGCCGATGCGCCAGATGATTGGGGTAAGCATCGGGCGGGGCGTCCTGGCGCAGCGGCTGGAAAATGGAATTTTTTTCGATCGTGCCGCCGGCCAGGGCCAGACAGACGCCGGCGATCAACGCCAGGCGCGCCGCTTTGCCGGTCCACTTATCGGCAAGCAACAGGTACGCCTCGCGCATCAACAACGGCAGCAGCAGCACATGCATGGCGATGAAATCGTAGCTCATCGCCCCGTTGATCGTCGTGTACAGACTGGCCGCCGGATAATAAATCAGCACGGCGATGGTGTACCAACTGATCGCGTCGCGCCTGTTTCCCGACAGCAGGCGGATGAGTGCGGCCAGCAAAACGAGCGCGAAAAACGCGGCGAACCAGGGGCCGAGAAAAGCCCAACAATTGTTGATCGCCCATAAATGGGCCCGGTCGGCCGCGCTCATCCCCATCAGTGAGCCGTTGAGCGCCGCGGACACGAATGCGCGCTTTTCGACGATGTAATCGGCGGCCTTGAACAGAAAAGGCGAGGCAAACAGCAGGGTAAATCCGATCGCCAAAGCGAACCGCCGGCCACGCTTTTCGTATGGATTGCGACCTTTTGCCAGGTGCACCGACAGCGCGACAAACTGCGGCGGCAGCAACAACAGGGCGATGGGGTGAGATCGGAAGAGCACACGTCTGAACTCCAGTCACCGAATACGAT
>CALBTQ010000625.1 GCA_937967875.1 uncultured Pseudomonadota bacterium | reverse complement strand
TACGAGATCGTAGTCGGTGACTGGAGTTCAGACGTGTGCTCTTCCGATCTGACCGAGGCGGATGCCGACAATGTGGAATAGTCGCGGGTGAACGTCAGCCGCACCGTCTTGGTGCTGCCGTCGCTGATGGTCGGCTGCGTACCATAGTTAAGCGACAACGTATCGCCCGAATGCGCGGGCGTGGAACCCTGCCAAACGGTCGTGCCAAGGGGAATCTCCACCTTGGTCAGCAGCGCGTCTTGGTGATCCCAGGTCGGCTTCAGCGAAACCAGCGTGGCGTTGGCTTCCGAGTCGTTTTTGATCTGATAGGTCACCACATTGTTGTACGTGCCGCTGACTTGCGCCAGGTAGGTTTCATCCAGATAGATGCCGCCGTTGTGAATCTGTACGCTGACGAACGGACTGGTGCCCAACTTGCCTTCGTCGTCAAGCGCCACCGCGTACAATTGATACGTGCCGTCGCACCAGGTGGTCACATCGCCCGCGGAACACGGATTGCTCGTGCCGCCGAAGGCGCAATATTCGGTGCTGTATTCGGTGTGAGGGAAGCTGTAGGCGCTGGGCACCGGCTGGCTGTAGAAGTGCACCAGCACGATGCCGGCGCCGTTGTCCTGATCCATCGACGGCGGTTCGTGAATGCCCGCCTGGTCCGGATCGTACGCCCGGGCCCAGAAGATCATCGTTCCGTCCTCGATCGTCGTTCCCGAGGCTGGTGAAATAATCTCGACGACCGGCGCCGTCCCGCCCGGCTGGGCATAAGCCGTGGCGCGCGTCGCGATATTCCCGCAACGATCTACCGCGAAGGCGCTGTAGTAGTAGGTCGTGCCGTTGATCAGATTGGTATGCGTCTGGCTGACCGTCGCGCCGGCCGAACCGGCGAACGTGCCGACTTCCGAGCCGTCGCCGGAACTGCTCGGATAGCCCACCGTACTGTAGCGGACGATCACCTCAGCGAAATCGCTGTCGCTGGGATTGACCCACATCAGGTCGACCGACTCGTTGCGTCCGATCGCCTGAAACGGCGCCACCGTGGCCGGCGGCGTGGCCGGCGACTCGATCGGCATCGTCGAAGTGACGTTGAGATCCGGTTGATCGCTCAACGGGCCGTCGCCGTCGCCGAACACTTCCGCCGACGCCTCCCCCTCATTGGAGCAATCGACTGCGCTTACTTTGTAATAATAGACGGTGCACGCATCCAGGCCTTCGTCGGTAAAGGACAACTGCTCGGCCGTCAGTGTTTCTTCATCGGCAATGCGCGTGCCCTCGCCGGCGATGAATCCCGCGTTGGTGTCGCGGTACAGGCGGTATCCCTTGACGTCCTCCGATTCCGACTCACTCCAGGTAACGGTCACCGAACCGACGCCGGCGGTCGCGCTCACGGTTTCCGGTGGACTCGGCGGGGTCGTGTCCAGCAACGTAAAGGTCGTTTCGGCAGTCGTGGTCGACTCGTTGAAGCTCGAATCGTACGCCAGCATCGCCACGTAATAGGTCTCGTTGTTGTTCAATCGCAAATCGTGAACGGTGTATTCGTTAACCGTTTCGTCGCTGACGTTGTAAGGCGGAATGAAGTAATCGCCGGACGAAGTGCCGTAATAGATTTTATACCCGCCCAGATCGGTCAGCGCCGATCCGTCGCAGGCGTTGGCCGTCGGTTCGATCCAATGCACGGTGAAACGCTCGCATGTGTTGCTCTGCGTCACCTGCACACCGGTGGGCGGATTGGGCTTGCAGGTGTCGGCCTTGAACGGACGAGTGCCCATGTTGCGCAATTCGACCATCTGCGAGAAGGTCCGGCTGCCGCGCCCGTCGGTCGTGCCCACCTGGAGACGCAATTCGATTTTGCGGATGGCGGCGCGCTGGATCTGCGTCAAGCCGTTGACCGCGTCGGGTTCGAACTCCTGGTCGTTTTCGCCGTAATAATGGAACTCGAAATTCTGCAACCGATCGGCGACCTCGACGTTGTTGCGCTTCAGATCGCCGCCGGGAAAGGTCACCGCATAGCGCACTTCCTCGACCGTGCGCACCAACGTGGTCGAGGCCGTGTAACCGTTGACCAGCGCCGAGGAAAGCTTAATGGTGTCCGGTTCGCCGCTCAGATCCACCGCGTCCGCGTCGTCGGAGACCTGGATCATCTCGACGTTGCCGCCGCCGTTGACGAAGATGTAATCGCCGGCTTCGACATGATCGCGTTCGTCATTGAGATTCACGCTGATCTGCTCGTCTCCGGCGGTCGCGTCGGCGGCCAGCACGGTGGCGATGTCCGCGTCGATGTCGCCCTTGAAGGTCAACGAATATTTCTTCGCTTCGGAAAAGGTTTCGCCGACAATGACGCCGAAACCGGCCATGCGCAGTTCGCGCGTCACTTGATCGGCCGCCATGCGCGAGGACTGCATGACGTTGGTCAACTCTTCCATGCGCTCGAAGCCGCGATGTTGGCTCAGGTAAATGGTGTATGCGGCCGCCAGCAGAATCAGGCCCAGGCCCATCGTGACCAGCAATTCGAATACCGTGAAACCGTTCCGCCTTCTCGTTTTCATCGCACCACCACCGTTTCTATGGCCACCTGTTGGCCCACGGCATTGGTCACCACCACCTTGACCACCTTGAGCGTGTCGTCCCCGTTGGGTGTGACAAACAGCTCTCGTTTGTACGAAATGAAGTTCTCGATCGTCCCGAAACCTTCCTCACCGGAGGCGAGGCTGTCGTACGGAACGGTCTTGATCTCTTCCAACTTCGAGGTGGCCAGATTGGTGGCCGTCGTCAAACCCTGGGAGAAATTCTGGCGGTTGGCCGCCGTCGACAGCACCGCCGCTACGCTCACCAGACCGATCGTGATCAGAAACGTGCTGACCACGATTTCAGTCAACGTGAAGCCGTCTTCATTGCTCAGCCATTTACGCAAGCGTTTCATAGCCATTTCACCCATGGTCCCGGTGAGCCGGACAGGCTGAATTTCCACATGGTGATTCTGCCCGTGGAAAGCACTTCAATCGCCCGGCCCAGTTCGATTTTCGCCGAATCGCTCGGCGCCAGGTAAATCGCGCCCACATTCTCCGCACTTCCGTTGGAACGGAACGTCACATACACCGGGTCGGAAGTGGAACCCAGATGAATGGACGAACTCAGCAACGCCCCGTCCACGCCGGTCGAAGAAACCGCGCGAATCGCCACGCCGTTGCCGTAGTAGCTGAAGGGACGAGAGCGAATCAGATCCGCCAGTTCCATCCCGTCGCTATCGCTGTCGGAATACACGTTGACCACGCTGTTATCCAGATCGAAAGCGACGATGACATCGTTGCCGTATTCCACCGCCAGGGCGCGTGCTTCACGCATTTCCATCGCCAGACTGCGGGTAAAACCGTTGACCCGAACTTCAGGCAGGTACCCGCGGGCGATCGGCATCGAAGCGATGACGATGCCCATGACCGCGACAACAATCATCAGTTCAACCAAGGTAAAACCAGCCTGGCGTCCGTTTTGCCTCATCTTGCCCGGTTCCCTTTCTGTTTTACGATACTTACCTTGTCGGTCGCTTATCGACCGGACCTTACCTTTAAATTCTAGCAGCAATTAATATGCCAGAGCTGTAACAGCTTGATTTTATGCAAGATTAAATTCGGTTGACAACGAAACATAATATTAGAACATTTGTAACATTACCAAAAGTAATAGTTCTGGTAAATGTTTTTACAATTGTAATTAAAATGACGCGTTAAGGATGTTCAATCAGGCTTTTAATTATTCACTTATTAACTGCCGGGTCAATGATCCCGGCTTCGGCAAATCCCTTTGCCCGTAAAATGCAGCTATCGCACTTACCGCACGGACGCCCTTCCGGCGTCGGATCATAGCACGAATGAGTGAGCGCCAAATCGACATTCAGCGCCTTCGCCCGCAGCACGATCTGCGCTTTGGTCAGTTGCATTAACGGCGTATGTATTTGAAATTTGCCTTCTTTTTCAACGCCTGCCCGCGTGGCGAGGTTCGCGGTCCGCGCAAAAGACTCAATAAACTCCGGCCGGCAATCCGGGTAGCCGCTGTAATCGAGCGCGTTCACACCGATAAACAGGTCGAAAATTTCATTCGCTTCGGCATAAGCCAGAGCCATCGTAAGGAAAACGGCGTTGCGGGCCGGTACATATGTAATGGGGATGCCCTGCCCGATCTCCTCGTCAGACCGGCTTTTGGGCACCGGCGTCGCCGGATCGGTCAGCGCCGACCCGCCGATCCAGGTCATGTCCAGCGGAACGATGATGTGCCTAGTCACGCCCAACGCGGCGCAAAGCGCTTTGGCGCGCTCGACCTCGATCGCGTGCCGCTGGCCGTAGGCGAAGGTCAGCGCGTGCACCCGGTAACCGTCGGCGATCGCCCCGGCCAGCACGGTCGCGCTGTCCAGACCGCCGCTGACCAGCACCACCGCTTGCTTGCTCATCGTCTACTCCCTGCCGGCCTTCGCTTTGAGCGCCGCCAGCCAGGCATAGGGCACATGCAGATCGCCCATGCCGCTGCCCAGTTGGATGTCGGGCTTGGTCTGCCCGTGATAATCCGAACCGCCAGTCGGCAACAGACGATGTCGTTGGGCAATGTCGTTGTAGATCAACACCTGCGCCGGCAGGTGCGTACTGTAGAGCACCTCGAGCCCGACCAGCCCCAGCGCGACCAGATCGCCCACCGCTTCATCCAACTCCAGCGGCGACCACTTGTACAGGCCCGGATGCGCCAGCACCGGCAGCCCGTCCGCCTGAAGAATCAGAGACACCGACTCCTCGGGCGTGAAGCGGAATTTGGGCACGTAGGCCTTGCCCTTGCGATCCAGGTAAATGTCGAAGGCCTCCTGCACCGTGGCGACCGCGCCCTTCTTGAGTAACACTCGCGCGAAGTGCGGTCGGCCGATCACGTCGCCGCCGGCTTCGGCGCGCACTTCGTCGAGGGTCATCGCGATGCCCAGCTCGTTGAAGCGCGCGATGATCCGGTCGTTGCGTTCGGCGCGCACCCGCTTGGCCCAGGCCAGTTTTTCAGCCAGATGATCGTTCTCACCATTGATGAAATAGCCGAGCACATGCACTGTCTTGCCGCGCAAATCGGTGGAAAGTTCGACGCCGGGCACGACCTCGAAACCCATCTGCGCGCCGGCGGCCAGTCCTTCCGCAACGCCGTCGATGGTGTCGTGATCGGTGATCGCCACCGCGCCCAAACCGCTGTCCCGCGCCAATTGCACCAACTGCGTCGGGGTGAGCGACCCGTCCGACGCGGTCGTGTGCGCATGCAGATCGATCAATTTTTCCATCGGTTAAATATCCACGTGGAACAGGCCCTTCATCGAAAGGCCGAAGAGAATGGACAACACAAAATACACGATGATCCAATGCATCTCCCAGCCCAGAACGTTCATTTCCACGCCGGGATAATTCACGTTGACGACGGTAATGGCGCCGGCGAGTTGCTTCTCGCCCGGATACAGCAGACCGTCCCAGAAGTTGCCGTTGTGCCGCTGCGGCGCGAGACGAACGAGTCGCTGTGTGTCGCCGACGACGAACCGCTTGGTGGCCGTCTGCCCGCCCACGTCGATCGTCAGCGTGTGCTCGCCCGGCGTCAGCGCCTTCACCCGCCAGGCGATTTCGCCGCTCAGCGGTTGACGCACGGCGGCGGTCTGCACCTGCACGCCCTCGTCGGCGGTCATCGTCGCGGGCGTCTCGAACAGGTTGACCTTCTTGTCGACCCGCACGTTGATCACCGCTTCCTCGCCGACCTGATAGGGCCGGTAGCCGTACCAGAAATTGAGCTGCACCAAAAGCAGCAGCACCGGCACGATCATCACCGCCAGCGGCCGCAACTGGTGCGCCATGTACACCGCGTTCCAGCGCAGGATATTGCCGATCGACTTGAGCAGCACGCCCAGGCTGTCTTTGTAAAGCATAATGGCCAGAAAATGCGCCTTGATGCGATCCTTGGCGCGCGTAATGCCGTCCTGGTTCGAGGTGTACTTATAGATGATCAGCATCAGCACGCCGGTGAGCACACTGATGATGATCATGCCGGTCAGCGGCAATTTAACGAACGGCGCCATGACCAGGGAAAACGCCGCGCTCAGGCCGTTGGAAATTGTGAGCATCTACCGTCGCATCCTTTAGCTGATGTAACCGAGCCCTTGCAGCTTCTTCTTGATTTCTTCCTCGCTGTCGCCTTCGCCGATCTGCGCCAGTTCCTTCTCCAGCACGTGGCTGACGAACTCCTCGACCGACGCATAGCCGGCCAAGTCGGCGAATTTCTTCACGCGCGCATACAGGTCCTTGTCCAGTTTCACTTTGGGTCCGAACATCCCCTTACCTCGCTATTTTCCCGTAAAGACGTTTTTCCCGATCATGTCATTCGGCCGCGGCAGGCCGAACAACTCCAGAATCGTCACCGGCAGATCCACCAGCGACGCGCCGACCAGCTCGATCGGTTTGCTGGCGAACAGACTGCCCGGCACCTCTTCCGCGGCCATGCAGTGATCGCCGCCCCATTCGTCGGTGTTGGGCCGCAGCAGCGAGCCGCGCGGGAACTTGCCCAGCGCCGTTTCCCAACTGCCGCGATAGCCGCGCGCATAGCCGATCACCAAATCGGGCGCGTTCTTGGCATACTCGCCCTGGTAAACTTCCGAGCCCTTGTAAGCGTGGCTGATAACGTGCCGGCCGGTTTCCGGATCGACGACCTGCAAAAGCTTCTCGCGGATCTCATCGAGCAGTCGATCGGCGTCGGCGGCTCCGACCACGCCCTTGCCTTCGCGACCGATCAAATTCAGATACATGCTGTTGATGCCCAGCGTGTACGCCTTGGTGCCCCACCAGTTGACGTTCTGCAGAAATTCCGAATCGCGGTCGGACGGGTCGCGCAGCTTGACGTAGCCGTTGTCCAGCAGCCACGTCGAGAGGTGGAACGACTTGTAGTACGGCGCGAAGCCGTGGTCGCTCATCACCAATAACGTGGTCTTATCGTCGAGCTTCTCCATCGCCTCGCCGAGTATCTTGTCGAAACGCTCGTAGGTGTCGCGCACGACATTCGTGAACGCCTCGTCCTTCTCCGGCACGTAGGCCGGGTGATCGTGGTCCATCGTGCGCCAGAACATGTGCGTGATCTGGTCGGAGCTGGAGAAGTAGAAGAACAACAGACCGTCCTGGAAACGGTCGAGCTCGTAGTGATACAGGTCCAGCCGCTCGGCCAGCACTGAGTGCGCCTGCTCGAGAAATTCCTTGTTGTCGAACACCTGCGAGGACAGGGCCTTGGTGTCCTCGGGAATGCCCTGCGTGTGGAACGGCCCGCCGCGCGCCTCGCACAGTTCGGCGGAATATTCCGGCGGCGTGGAAATGGGCATCGCCGGCTCGCGCGGATCGATGTTGATCGGCGAGACATACAGCTTGAATGGCCGCACGCTCTTGAGCAGAAAGCGCACCATGCCCTTGACGGTGACCACCAGCGGCACCATTTCGAAACGCAGTTGCACCCAGTCGGTCCATTCGCCGACCTGCAATACGAACTGCTCGTCGCTCACTTCCAGCAACGCGGTGTCGGCGGTCGGGTCGATAAACACGTTGAACGGTACTTCCGAATCGGGCGCCGGATCGTTCTCCGCCACTTCGACGAACGTGTTCTTCGGCCCGATGATCTTGCCTTTGACCTGCCCTTCAATCACCTGCACCGGGTAGACGTTGCCGCCGGTGATCTCCTCGCCCTCGGCCAGTTGCGGCGGATCGTCGGTGAAGTACGAGAAGCTGCCGTAGCCGCCGTGCAGGTCGGGCGTGCCCATGCCCGACAGCGAGCGGAACGGCCCCTCGACCGGCGGGTAGTTGCTGGGTACAGCGAAGATCGTCGTGGGGATGCCCGCCTCGCCCAGATACTCCCAGAAGGCTTTGCCCTTGCGCATCAGCTTCACGCCGGCGCTGTCGCTGGGGATCATGTATTTGCCGATGTGCCAGAATTTCTCGGGCGCCTCGGTTTTACTCGTCGAAAGGAACGGCAGATAGGTTCTTGGATCGCGATGGATAAAATCAAAAATGTCATGCCCGCCGGGATTCTTACCGGTGATGAAGTTCGACCACGCCACCGGGCTCTGCGGTGGAACCGATGTTCCCAACGAACTGAAGCCGCCCGTCTGGGCCAGGCGCGAAAAATTGGGCAGCCGGCCCTCGTCCATCCACTGGCGCACCAGCAGCGGATCGAGCCCGTCGAAACCCACAACGATCACCCGCGTGCCGTCTTGGGTGGCGGTGGGCAAACTTACATTGCTTTCGTCGCCGCAGCCAAGGGCCACGCCGGCCGTGCCGGCCGCCAGCCCTTGCAGGAACCGACGACGCGTAATTTTGTTGCGGCTCATGACGCCGCCTCCTTTCCGGATTTCTTTTCTTGCAGCAGGGATGCGCCGTCCATGTATCCCGGCTTTTGCACACCCAATAAGTATAGCACCGTCGGCGCGATATCCATAATCGACGGATCGTCATTGTTGAGTTTGAAATTGGTGAACAACACGCCCGACGCCAGCCGCGGATCGACGCAATGGTCGCCGCTCCAGGCCTTGACGTTGTCGTCGATGACCGTGTCGTTGACCACGCCGGTCGTCCCGTCCCATCCGGCGCGATAGCCGATGTTGTAACCGATGATCAAATCCGGCGCGTTGCCTTTGTACGGGCCGGTGTACAGCTCCTCGGCGTCCCACACCTGGTTGATCGCCGTGGCGTTTTTTTGCTCGTCGTGCAGACCGGAAAGCTTGTCGATCAGCTCGCGCTTCAAAGCGGTCGCTTCCTCGCCCGGCTCGACGATCCCGTGGCGCTCGCGGCCCTTGATGTTCAGGTACATGCCGCCCAGGCCGACTTGATACGCCCGGGTTTTGGACCAATCGACGTTCGAGAGCCACTTGCCCGATTTGCTTTCATCTTTGAGAAAAAGATAACCGTTCTGATGCAGCCACGAGTTGAGGTTGATGCCGCGGTTGAACGGCTTGAAGCCGTGGTCGCTCATCACGAAGAGCACGTCGTTTTTCTTCAGCTTCTTGAGCGTGCGCGCCAGCAGGGCGTCCATTTTCTTATACAGATCCAGCACGGCCGTTTCGCCGGCCGGCGAGCGCTGCTTGCCGCGCAACGCGGGGTGATCGTCGACCAGGTAGCGGAAGAACATGTGCTGAATGCGGTCGGTGCCGTCGAACACGCACACGACCAGACCGCTCTTGGTTTTGGCCAGCGCGTCGTTGAACATCTTCTCGCGTTCGTCGTTGATCAGGTAGGTCTCTTCGAGGAACAGCTCGTCGCTGATCAGCCCCTCGTTGAGCACCCAGGTATCCTCGGCCAACCCCAGGTTGGCGTAGGGTCCGTTGAGCTTGGACAGGTACATCGAATACGCCGCCGGGTGGCTGATGGGAAACGCCGGTTTTTCCGGATCGAGGTTGATCGGCGAGACGTACAGCGCCGGTTCGCCCGCGTAACGCGTCAGCAGAAAACGCGCGATGCCGTTGACCTTGATGCGCAGACTGGCCTGGAACGACAGGCGCACCCACTCGGTGAACTTGCCTTCTTCGAGTTTGATTTCCCGGTCGGGCAGCTTGAGCGTGCGCGCGCCGTTTTTGCCGTCGAGCAACGCGAAGGGAATCTTCATTTCCGGCGCGCCTTCGACCAGCGCGTCGGGCGGGCCGAGCAATTCGCCCTCGTAACCCGCACCGTTTTTCTTCAACGGCAGAATGACGCTGCCCTCTTCCACCGCGTCGGTCCATTCCTTGGTCGTGTA
>CALBTQ010000624.1 GCA_937967875.1 uncultured Pseudomonadota bacterium | reverse complement strand
GATCCGAACGACTTTGCCGTGCCCGAAGATTTCAATCGTCTCGAACCGCTTTGGGTTCAAATCCATGATGGTTGTTTGGAAACAGGCAACTCCTTATACATCGACTTCACGGTTCACCCGGCGAAGTAGGCGGCGATAAAAAGCGCAAACCAACGCCGCCCCGGAGACAGCTTCGGGGCGGCGCCGACACCGGGAATGGTGGAAGAAAGAGGTTATGGGATGAACGCTAAAATCAATGTATAGCACGCCTTTTCCATCCGCTTGAATCGAATTGACATTTCCTTCGTTCACGGTTAAAAAGCCACGCGAGAGGGAGCGAGGAACGACACGTGCACGTACAACTCTGATGCGCAGGACATCCCGGAGCTTGCAGGGGATAACAACGATGAACCGAACAACACTGGAGGGCTTCCGGAATGAACGCGAACGATCCCCTGGCTCCGAACATGCTCGACTACGAAAGCGAATACCGCGACTTTTCCTGGCAGACGCCGCCTGACTTCAACTTCGGCCGCCACGTCCTGGACGCCCGCGCCGCCGACATGCCCGACCGTCCGGCGCTGGTGTGGGTCAACACCGACAACAGCGTGCATGAAACGATCACCTTCGCGCAGATGAAAGAACGCACCGACCGCGCCGCGCAGGCGTTGTTGGCGCTGGGCCTGAAAAAGGGCGACCGTGTCTTCGTGCAGGTGCACCGCCTGCCGTTGTGGCACTACCTGATGGTCGGGATGTTCAAGTGCGGCATCATCCCGATGCCGGGCACCAACCTGCTGACCGAACACGACATCGAATACCGCCTGCAGCGCGCGGAGGCGTCCGGGGCGATCGTCGCCGCCGAGCACGCCGCGAAGGTCGAGGCCGTCGCCGCCAAGTGCCCGACGCTCAAACACAAGATCGTCGTCGAAGGCTCCTTTGGCGATTGGCTGCGCTTCGATGATCTGCCCGACGACGGCCGCGCCGAACTGCCCGCCACCAACGCCGACGAGCCGATGCTCATTTACTTCACCTCGGGCACGACGGCCTTCCCGAAGATGGTGCTGCACACGCACGCCAGCTACGGCCTGGGCCACTACGTCACCGCCAAATACTGGCAGGACCAGAAACCGACCGATCTGCACTGGACGCTCTCGGACACCGGCTGGGCCAAGGCGGCCTGGGGCAAGCTGTTCGGCCAGTGGCACGTCGGCGCGGCGATTTTCATGCACGATGCGCGCGGCAAATTCGACAGCGACCTCACGCTGCGCCTGATTGAGCAGTTCAATGTGACGACCTTCTGCGCGCCGCCTACCGCCTACCGCATGCTCGTGCTGCAGGACCTGAGCAAATACAACCTGTGCTCGATCCGCCATTCGATGTCCGCCGGCGAGCCGATCAACCCCGAGGTCATCGAACAGTGGCGCAAGGCGACCGGCACGATCATTTACGACGGCTACGGCCAGACCGAGACGGTCAACATCATCGCCAATTTCCGCTGCCTGCCGGTGCGCTACGGCTCGATGGGCAAGGCGGTGCCGGGCTTTGCCATCGAGATCGTCGACGACGAGGGCAACGTGCTGCCCGCCGACGAGGAAGGCCACATCGCGGTGAAAACCAAGCCCGAACGACCCGTCGGCCTGATGAAGGAATACTGGCTGGACGAGGAGGCCAACCGCGGCGCGTTCGTCAACGGCTGGTACTTCACGGGCGACCGCGCCTACAAAGACGTCGACGGGTACTTCTGGTTTGTCGGCCGCGCCGACGACGTGATCAAAGCCTCCGGCTACCGCATCGGCCCCTTCGAGGTCGAAAGCGCGTTGCAGGCCCATCCGGCCGTCGCCGAAAGCGCGGTGGTGGGCAGCCCCGACCCCATCCGCGGCACGATCGTCAAGGCGTTCATCATCCTCGCGCCCGGCTACGCGCCGTCGCCGGAGCTGGTCAAGGACATCCAGAACTTCGTCAAGGAAACGACCGCGCCCTACAAGTACCCGCGCGAGGTCGAGTTCGTCGAGGAACTGCCCAAGACCGTCTCGGGCAAGATCCGCCGCGTCGAACTGCGCCAGCGGGAGATCGAACGCAAGCAGGCGTAATTCGTGATCGGTGGCATTAAAAATCCGGGGACATGATTTCATCGTGTCCCCGAGTTTGTTTTGTTCGACCGGCTTCCCGTCTTCCCCGGCACACTTTTCTCGGTTTCGGACGGGCGCGAAATAAGTTAGGATGCGATTGACAGAATCATCGCCGGCTTGCTAGGAACATTCATTGAACAACCCTTCGGGGGAGGTGAATGCGTATGCGTTGGTTTTCGAAGTTGATGCTTTTCGCCGCCTTGGTCGCGCTGATCGGCGGCGTCATGGTTAGCGCCTGCACCCAGGATGAGGACGACGAGGAAGAGTCCAAGTACGAGACGGTGCCCATCGAGGTGACCGTCGACGAACTTTACGACCTGTCGGTCGGCGATCAGATCGGCGTGGCGCGCTTCCGCTCGAAGAAAGGCCCCACCGGCCTGCGCGTGCGCGCCGAGTGCTACCTCGAGACGCTCAGCCGCTTCCCCGACCAGAAAATCGACGTCAAACTGGAGTTGCTCAACCAGGACGCCGCGCACGAGGCGATGGACCCCGTCGAGTGGGTGCAGGACAGCAACACCAAGTCGTTCTCGTTCATCATCCCGGTCGTCGAGACGATCCCTTCGATCCTCAACTTCCGTGTGCTCGTTTATAGCTATGTCTATTCCAACGGGCAGGAACAGACGCTCGACGACGACACGACCGACGACGACACAGTCGACGACGACACGACCGACGATGATGCGGTCGATGACGACACCGCCGACGACGACGCGACCGACGACGATACGACCGACGACGACGATGACGACGACGACGAAGTCGAGCCCGATCACATCTTCGAAGCCGAGGGAATTTTCCTGTTCGTCGTCAACGAGGGCGCGCCCGGCACCGGCGACTGATCCCGCGTTTCATGGCAATCCACGACAGGGGGCTGCGGCTCCCTGTTTTGTTTAAGTCATTTGACTAAAAGGTAGACCTCGCTTCGCTCGGCGGTAATGGAATCCTGGATTCCCGGGCCAAGCCCGAGAATGACGGAAGGAATTGTCATGCCCGCGCAGGCGGGCATCCAGGACCGACCGATACCTTTCCCGACCTTTTTTCTGTCTCCGCAAAGTTTGACCTTTTGCCTCGCCGGAGCCATAATTGCTTTCGGAGGTACGTGTGCGGCGCGAATTCATCTACCTGCTCGAACGCGGATTGGGCGGCTATCATTTGTTGTTCGACGACGACCTGATCGCCGAGGCCCTCGCGGCCGACGAGACGGAAATTCTCATCGAAAGCGAGCGCTACGGCCAGCAGCTCAACGACACCGTCCGCCGTCTGCTCGAGGCCAAATCGGTCGGCGAAGCGCGCCGCACGATCCGCGATCTGCCCCGCCCGGTGGCGCGGCTGTTCGCGTACATCTACTTCCAGGCGATCAGTAAAAGTCTCGATCGCCAGCACGCGACCATCCACTAAAGCGAAAGGATCCGGCAAGTGAACGAAGCGTTGTTACTCCCGCGGGCGATCTGGATCGGCCTCATGGTCGTGCAGGTCGTCTTGATGATCGTCACCATTCTCAAATCACTTGGTGGAAAAAAGAATACACTCGACGACCTGGTCGATACGGTGCAGGTCGAATGCGCCGACTGTCGCTGGAAAGGCGAAGTGATGCGCCTGCGGAAAAAATGCCCGATGTGCGGCGGCGACAACTTCCTGTAAGCGCCGGCCGGTCGAGCCCGAAAAAATATTTCAAAGATTGGATTGTTTTCCGCCGTCCCGTTGCCTAGCATAGTCCGGAAAGAGGATTTTCCGACCGTCGAGGTGCGACATGGCCATTCATCCGCGCAATGAACGATACAAAAAAAAGGTGCTTGCGGCGCCTTACGCGCTGTGCCTGGAGCGGGCGCGGTATTTCACCGAATCCTACCGCCGCACCGAGGGCGAGCATCCGGCGTTGCGCATGGCCAAGGCCTTGGACCACACCATCCGCCACATGACCGTGTACATCCTCGACGAGGAAAAGATCGTCGGCAACCGGTCGAGCAAACTGGTCGCGACGGTTTTGCCGATCGAACGCGGCGACATCAACACGATCCTCGAATACGAAATGGATCTGCTGACCGCGCGCACGTCGCAGCCCTACAAAATTTCCGTCGCCGAAAAGCGCGAGCTGCGCCGCGACATCCTGCCGTACTGGCGCGGCAAAACGCTGCGCGACCGCAAAAAGCAACTGTGGGACGCCAACGGGCTCGCGCACCACGCGACGGTGCATTCGCCGCTGCTGCTCAAACACCTGCGCCACCTCGACATGGCCGCGCTGCGCCCGCAGGCCGACATCCCCTGGAGCTACCGCCTGCGCCTGCCGCGTTTGCTGCGCGAACTGGATTACAACAATCCCTTCGCCGTCACCAACTGCTTCGACGTGCAGGGGCATTTGATCGTCGGCCACAAAAACATTCTGCGCGAGGGCTGGCTGGGCGTGCAGCGCCGGGCCGAGGCGAAGCTGGCCGAGTTGCCCGACGACGATGCGGACGGCCGCGCCTTTTTACGAGCGGTGATCGTCTGCGCCGAAGCGATCCGCGATCTGGCCTGGCGCTTCGCCGACAAGGCCGAGCGGACCGCGCGCGAGACGAAGGATCCGGCGCGCCGCGACGAGTTGCTGGCCGTCGCCGCGCGGTGCGCGCACGTGCCCTATCATCCGCCGCGCGATTTCCGCGAGGCCGTGCAGGCGCTGTGGCTCAACCAGGTCGGCGCGCTGATCGCCTACGGCATGGCCGGCATTTTCGCGGTGGGGCGCATCGACCAGTACCTGTATCCGTATTTTCTCGCCGACCGCCGGGCGGGCAAAATCACCGACGACGAGGCGATCGAGTTGCTCGAAGAGCTGCTGATCAAATTCAGTTACAACCTGTTGACCATCCCGGCCTTCGGCAAGCAGACCGGCAGCGAGTTGGGCAGCGATTCGAACGCCCCGACCGTGGGCGGCGTCGGCCCCGACGGCGAGGACGCGACCAACGAGCTGTCCTACCTGACGCTGGACGCCTACGCCAACGTCAAGTCGCTGGGCAATACCTTCTCCATTCGTTTGTCGACAAAATCGCCGCCGGCGTGGTGGCGGCACGCGCTGGCGACCTACCGCCGGACCTCGGGCGCGGCGCTGCTCAACGACGAGGTGGTCGTGCCTGCGCTGACCGCCTGCGGCTATCGCGACGAGGCCGCGCGCGATTACGGCGTCGTCGGCTGCGTCGAACCGACCGGCGACGGCGACACCTTCGGCGCCACCTCGGGCAACGACGTCTCGCTGGTCGCGCCGCTGGAAATGACGCTGCTCAACGGCTCGTTGCGCATCATGGGCAAACGCATCGGCCCGCAAACGGGCGACCCGCGCACGTTTAAGAATTTCGCGCAGTTCCTGAACGCCTACAAAACGCAGTTGCGTTTCCTGGTCGACACGCTGGCCAAGGCGGTGAATCTGAAGGATCTGGCCTATCGCGAAGGCTTCCCCAATCCCTATGTGTCGGCCACGCTGCACGGCTGCGTCGAGCACGCGCGCGACATGACCGCCGGCGGCGCGGATTACAACTTCGCCTCGATCAGCGGGCGCGGCCTGGGCACGGCGGTCGATTCGCTGGCGGCGATCGAGCATTTCATTTTCGCCGAGCACCTGCTGACGATGGACGAAATGCTCGCGCTGCTCGACGACAATTTCGCCGGTGACGAAGTCGCGCGTGTGCGCCTGGCCAACAAGGCGCCCAAGTACGGCTCCGGCAACGCTCGCGCCGATGCGCTCGCCGCCGAGATCGTCGCCTTCTTCTGCGGCGAGGTGAGTAAGCACAAAACGATCCGCGGCGGCGTGTTCCGCCCCGGATTTTTTTCCTACGGCATGCACGTGCTCGACGGCCTGCTGCTGGGCGCGACGCCCAACGGTCGGCGCGTGGGCGAGCCGGTCAGCAACAGCTTTTCGCCGGCCAACGGCTCGGAGAAGCACGGTCTGACCGCCTTGCTCAGTTCGGTCGCCGCCGTCGACCACACCGCCGTCGCCAACGGCCTGGCGCTGAACGTGAAGCTCTCGCCGGCGTTGTTCCGCGACGACGAGCACCTCGACAAAATGGCCGCGTTGCTCAAAACCTACTTCGCGCAGGGCGGCATGGAGCTGTCGCCGAACGTGATTTCCTCGGCGACGCTGCGCAAGGCGCAGGCGCACCCCGACGAATTCCGCGACCTGGTCATCCGCGTGTCGGGTTACTCGGCGTATTTCTGCGATCTGGGTACGGTGCTGCAGGACGAAATCATCGCCCGAACGGAATTCGGCGGCCTCGAAGAGCATTAAGCGCCCCGGGCCGCCGAACGATGGTTCGCGGTAAATTTTCGCTTACTGGTTTTTCTGGCCTTTTTTCATGAGCTTCTTGGGCGACTTCGGATTTTTCATCTTCAGCGGCTTCATCGTTTTGATCGAGCCTTCCAGCCGGGCGGAGATGGCCAACTGCGGAGCGGTCTCCGGTTTCTCCTTGATCAGCAGTTCGGCCTTGGCAAGGTACATCGGCTGTTCCTTGGCCAGCGTCACGGTCACGGTGATCTCCATCGCCTCGCCGGGCTGCAGGATGATGGGCAGCGCGGTCTGCTCGTCCTTTTTGAAAGCCAACTCCACCGCCTGCGCCTTTTTCTGATTGAGCTTGTACTCGGTGATCGTGATCGGCTCCTGGCTCATGTTGGTGAACTTCACCGTCTGACTGCCGGGCTCGCCGGGCTTGAGGTCGCTCAAACGCGCCCGCGCCGGATCGAAGGCCATCGTCACGGCCACTTCGCCCGTCAGCGTCAGCGTCGTTTTGGGACTGGCCGGATCGTTGGTGACCACGGTCACCTTTTTGATCTGCTTGCCTTTGCGCATGCCGGCGTTGAAGGTCACCTTCACCTCGGAGAAGTCGCCGGGTTTGATCGTCTTTTTCGACGGCGTGGCGATCGTGCAGCCGCAGGTGCTCTTGGTATGCGTGATTTCCAGATCCTTGCTGCCGTCGTTGTAGATCTTGAAGATATGCTCGGCCGCCGTGTTCTGCTCGATCGAACCGAAGTCGAAGGTATCCTGATCGACGCGGGCCGTCGGCGGTCGGCAGCCGGCCAGCGCGGCCAGAGAGACCAACAACAATGCGAACACCAGACCCATAACTACGCGTTTCATCGGTACACTCCATCGTGCGTTTTTACTTGGGGCGTAAGCTACCGCCGCTCTCCGGGCATTGTCAATAAGCACCGAGCCGTCTGGTCCCGGCGCGCCGCCTGTGGTATTTTTTCCCAACCTCAAACGCACGATCACCCGGGAGTTTCCATGACCGACAAATTCGCACACCTCGACCGCGCCGGCCTGCTCAAGCTGCTGTCGGTGTACGCGCACAACTGGCTGGCCCACGACGGCTGCTGGTTTCTGGCTTGCGAGGAAAAAGACGATCTGGCCACGGCCATCGAGCTGGACACCGCCTCGTGGCGGCGCTTCACCGTCGCCGAAGCCAAACGCATCATGAAGGTTTTCGATATCGCCCCCGGCGGTGGGCTGGACGCGCTGGAAAAAGCCGTCGGCTATCGCCTCTACGCCTGCGTCAACGAGCAGGAAATCGTCCGCGACGGCGACGCGCTGCTCTACAAAATGAACGCCTGCCGCGTGCAGGACGCGCGCCGGCGCAAGGGACTGCCCGATTTCCCTTGCAAGCCGGTGGGGCTGGTCGAATACAGCGGCTTCGCCCGGACGATCGACCCGCGCATTCGCACCGAATGCATTCAATGCCCGCCAGACGATTGCGGCGAGCGCGCGTGCATCTGGCGCTTCACCCTCAGCGAGGAGGGCGGCGATGAGAGCTGAAACCAGCCGCAACGGGCGCACGATCGTCGGCCGGTTGGAACGCGGCGACAAACTGCCCGACGCCCTGCTGGCCGTGGCGGAAAAACACGGCGTGCGCGCCGCGCGCGTCGAGGCCATCGGCGGCGTAACCGACCTGCAGGTGACCGAATTCGATCTGGAGAAAGGCGCGTACAAACCGCCGCTGCGCCGCGCGGGCATGACCGAAGTGCTCCACCTGGCCGGCAACCTCAGCCTGCGCGACGGCGAATTGTTCGGCCACTTGCACATCAGCGCCTGCTGGCACGAAAACGGCGCGACCAACATGATCGCCGGGCACCTTGTGTCCGCCGAGGTGTTCGTCTGCGAATTTCATCTGACCGTTTACGACGATCTCAACCTCGTTCGCGAGGTCGAGCCGAAAACCGGCTTGGCCCTGTGGAACATTCCCGATAAGGAGTAAACCGATGTTTGCCGAACTGCTCACGCCCGTCGAATTGGCCCTGCAGGAAAAAGCCCGCGCCTTCGCCCGCGACGAGGTGTCGCCGGAGCTGCTCAAGCAGATGGACCAGGATCAGGTGCGCTACCCGCGCGAATACGTCAAAGCGCTGGCCGCCGCCGGGCTGCTGGGCACGCGCTTCGACACGAAGTACGGCGGCATGGGCCTGGGCTGGACCGCCGAGGTCTGCGCGCTCGAAGAAATCGGCGTGCTGGGCATGGCCTTGGGCTGCCTGTTCTCACTGCCCTCGATCATCGGCGAAGCGTTGCACCTGTTCGGCACCGAGGAGCAAAAGCAAAAGTGGCTCGCGCCGGTGCTGCGCGGCGAAATCTTCTGCGCCGAGGCGCTGACCGAACCGCGCGGCGGCTCCGACTTTTTCGGCGCGACGACCCGCGCGATCAAGGACGGCGACCACTACGTGATGAACGGTCAGAAACGTTTCGTCGTCGGCTCCGAAGGCGCGGACATCTTCCTCGTCTACGCCAAAACCGCGCCCGACGCGCACCCGCACAAATCGCTGTCGGTCTTCGTCGTCGAACGCGACGACACCGTGCAGGTCGAGCACGTCTACGGCCTGATGGGCACGCGCGGCGGCGGCACGGGACGGATCGTCTTCCACGACACCAAGGTGCCCGCGGCGAACCTCGTCGGTCCGGAAAACGCCGGCGGCATGATCTTCAACCACATGATGGTGCCCGAGCGCATGACCAGCGCGGCCGGCGCGCTCGGCCTGGCCCGCGCCGCGATCGAGGTCGCCGCCCGCTACGCCGTCAAGCGCAAGGCCTTCGGCGAACGGATCATCAAATTCGAGGGCGTCAGCTTCCGCGTGGCCGAAGCGGTCTGCCGGCTCGACGCCGCCCGCGCGTTGGTCTGGGCCGCCGCCAAACGGCTGGACACCGGCCTCGATTCGCGCCGCATGGTTTCCGAAGCCAAGAAGGTCGCCACCGACGCAGCGTGGGATGTGACCAACCACGCGATGCAGATCATGGGCGGCATCGGCTACACCGACGTGTATCCGATCGAGCGGATGGTCCGCGACGCGCGCCTGACGCAAATCTGGACCGGCACCAACGAGATCATGAACCTGCTCATCCAGCACGAGTATCTCAAGGAACTGGCCGCCGACGCCGCGACCAAGCGCGACAGCGAAGCCGACGCCGTCAACGCCGACGCGGCCGGCGAGAAGATTTTCGAGTAGGGTGAGAATAATATTTTGCTAGTTCATACCCGCAGGGTGCAGGGCAATTTCGCAGGGCTTTCGTCAATGGATCTCGGCGAAGGTTCTTCAGGCACCACAGGGCGCAGGTCAGTAGCGAAGGACGAAGCCGAACTGCCTTAAAATGGATTTCCACGCCGACTCTTCAGGCCCGCAGGGCGCAGGTCAATGGCGAAGAGCTTTAGCCCTG
>CALBTQ010000623.1 GCA_937967875.1 uncultured Pseudomonadota bacterium | reverse complement strand
GCTGTATGTCATTCCCGCGCAGGCGGGAATCCAGGACCAGCCGATACCCTTCCTGGGGAATTCCAGGGGAATTCCAGGGACACCCAGTATATAGAAACTCACTCTCTCCTTTTCCTTTCCCATGGTTTAAGCGATCGTAAAATCCGTCCCACGGCTTTATCCAAGCCTGTTTAACCGGTGGCGACAATGCGTGCTATTCGTGCCATGAAAGAAAAGTATCAAAGAAAAACCATGACGTTAATTTCTATGGGTGTCCCCGGAAGTCCCTGCTGTCCCCGGAAGTCCCAATGACACAAACTTATATTTTCCGGCCATGAGCAAAACTTGACATCCCATAAATGTCTAGTACGATGGGATTTTTCCGATATTATGCCACTCTTCGACTGATGCTGGGAAGCGGGATGCTTGGAAACCTGATCAACGAAACCGACATGGAACCGCTCCCGCCGTTCCTGGCGCCGTTGCGCGAGCGCGACCGGAACCTGTCGATCGTGATCGTCGTTTCGCTGCTCCTGACGATCTTCGGCGCGTTCAATTTATACCTTGCCCCGCCCACCGACGCCGACGCCTACGAGTACGCGGGACTGGCCCGGACCTATCTGGAAACCGGCCGGCTCGAGCATGAGATGCTCCCCTCGCCCGGCTATTTGTCGACCAATCGCAACGTGCCGCAACCGGCGGTGGATCGCGTCACGCTCTGGACGATGCTGATGATCCCCATACAGGCGCTGCTCGGCGATTCGGTGTGGGTTTTCCTCCTTCCCGGCTTGCTGTCGTTCTTTTTCCTCGGCCCGCTGGCGTATCTGTTCGCCGTCGCGCTATTCGACAAGCGGACGGCCTTCTTTGCCGCGCTGGCGGTTATGTTGTTGCCGCGCTTCGTTTACATCGCCTTCGTCGAAGACGCCGGCCAGCCGAATTTCCTGTTTTTCGACCTGATGCTGGTGACGCTGTCCATGGCCTTGCGGCATCGGTGGCTGAGCGCCGGACTGTTCGCCGGTCTGATGACCGCGACCCGGCTCACCGGCATCGTCGCCGTCGTCGCCGTGTTTCTCTGGGTTTGCCTGAGCGAGCGAGACCAGCTTCGGCGCTGGCGCTTCTGGTTGTTTCCATTGCTGATCGCGGTCGCTCTCGCGCCGTTTTTTATCGTGCGGACCTCGGCGTTATCCGAGTTCGGTCTGGGCTCGTTGCCGCAATCATCCATTTTGACGGCCGATCCGGACATGATGGAGCATGTTAATGAAGTGGGCTCTCTAACCCACTTGGAGTATGACCGGAAGCCGTCACCGCAAGCCGATAACACAACGCCGGTCTGGATACGGCGGGCGAAATTGATCGCACGCAACGTCGGCATCATTACCCTATTCGGATTCAATTCGAAGATCAGCTCGTACCCCGGCTTGCCGGGGATCATTACGTTCTCGCTGCTTCCCTTCGCCATTCTCGGCTTTATCCGAGGATTGTGGGACCGGCGCATCCGCCTGATGCTGCTGACTATTCTGGTCGGGGTGGCGGTTTTCTCGCTGCGTATCGGCTATGAGGACCGGTACCTGTTTCCGCAGGCTGCGATGGCCGCGATGCTCGCATTTTTCGGCGCGGACATGTGCGCCAAACGTTGGCGGCTGATCTCCCCCGGGCGGCTCTTTCTGGTGTTCCTGCTTCTGGAGGCCGGCCCGAATCTGGCGATGAATACGATGCGACTGGCCGGATCTTCCGCGCGCCACGACTTCGAGGAATTGACCGAAATCAGCCATTGGGTGCGCCGCAACACGCCGCCGGACGCTACCTTGCTGACGATGCCGTTTTGGTCGCCGCACTACCTGATGCATCGAAAAACCGCGCTGCTGCCGTTGGGCGATCAGCACGATTTTCGCGACGCCGCGCAACAATACCGCGCCGATTACATGCTGTTCGAATGGTTCTGGCCGGGGGATCGACTGCCCAGGCTGCCGTATCTGACGCCGCTGGTGCGCGGGCAACGATTTTTTCTCTACCATATCGACCGCGGTCATCCGGCCTTGGCGGATCCGGAGGCGACCATCCCCTATCTGGTCGATTTCGACTGGTTCGGGTATTTCTGGAAGGACCGCTTTACCATTCAAACCAACACGCCCTTGCACAAGGCCATCGCGTATTTCACGCACAGTCTTGCCCTGGGTTGGGCGCTGTTCATCGCCGTCTGGCTCGCCGTGCTGCTCAGTCCGGCACGGCTGCATCGTCGGCCGTGGGTGATTTTCCTGCTATTGGTCCCGCTCCTGGTGACGGTCGTGCAGGTCAAACTTATGATCCGCCAATTTGCGCCGTTGCAGGCCGACCCGCCGCATTTCTGCCTGACGCAGGCCAAGCGGTTCATCGACTCGGCGCCGCCGTCCGAAGCGGTGCGGGAAATTCGTCTGGTCTTGAACGATCCCGCAACATTAACGGCATGGCAGTACGATTGGCGGACGATCGGCGTGACCGTTTCGCCGGCTCCATATATTCACGGCCAACCGCCGACGCCGGGCGAGGCCGTCTTCGTGGAAGTGGCCGGCGCCGTCCCGCGGGCGGGGCGTCCGTTCTACGCCGGCGAGTCGCACGAAGCCGAACGTCAACACGAGCGATACCTGCAACAGATCGCCTTCGGGCTGAAACAAGCCGGTTACCGCGTGGAAATTCTGGACGCGGGCGTGATCGGCATCCCCGCCTCACCGCCGCCGCCGTAATCGCCCTTTGCCGTTCGGCGTCTGCCGGGTATGATGATTCCATGAAAAAAATCGCCTTTTTTTCGACCGTCGCTTTCCTTGCTCTACTGCTGAGTGCGTCCACCGCCCATGCCTGGGCGCGGCATGAGACGCTGACCTGTCTGGCGTTGGAGATCGGAAGAGCGTCGTGTAGGGAAAGAGTGTAGATCTCGGGTGTGGCCGT
>CALBTQ010000622.1 GCA_937967875.1 uncultured Pseudomonadota bacterium | reverse complement strand
TCGATACGCGCCGTCCCAACGAAGAGTATCAGAACAAATTTCTCGATCTGGGCATGCACTTTTTCGCCCTGGACGCGTCCTGGCCCGATCGTCTGCTGGCCCGCCTGGGTCAGCGCGGCATGCTCGACGGCCTGGGCGCCAAGCTCGAACAAAGCGCACCGCCGGATCTGGCCGCGGCGTATTTGTGGACGTGCGTGCAGCAGTACGCCGCGCGTTTCGAGGCCGCGCTGCCCGGTTATGCGGCGCTCGACGAATACTGGCCGCGCTCGACGACGGCCACCGCGTCGCTGGTGACGCTGTCGCGCAGTTTGTCCGACAGTTTCACCGTGCGCGATCCGGCGTTGGCCGCGCAAGCCGCGCAAGCGCAGGGACGGCTGGCCGCGCGCTCGCCGTTGAACGTCGAGTTGCCGACGGTGCAGGGCGAGATCTGGCTCGCCGCCGGTCAGCCGCGCGAAGCGGCGCGCACGTGGGAAGGCATCGTCGCGACCGGCCCCGGCGAGGCCGACCGCTGGCTGCAACTGGCGACGCTGTACTGGGATTATTATCTGCCCGATCGGGCGAAGGGCGCGTTGCGTCAGGCGCGCGAGGTGTTGGGCCAGAGCGATCTGCACGCCAAGGAGATGGCCTATCTGCTCGAAGACGAGGGCGCGATCGACGCGGCGGTCGACGAGTTGATCAAGGTCGTGCTCGGCGACGAAATGAACCGCTGGGAAGCGACCGTGCGCCTGCGCTATCTGGTGCGCGCGAAAAAGACGACGCAGTTGAAAATCGACGTTGCCTTCGAAAAGCGCCTGCGACGGCCGGAAGCGCGCGGCGCGGACGGCGCGACCTATCTGCAATGGTTGCGCGATCAGGGCCGGGCGGCCGAAGCCCGCGCCATCGCCTTGCGCCTGCTGCCGGTCTACGCCGACGCCGTCTACGCCGAAAGCGCTTACGATATGTTCGCGCAGTACGGCGACGACGAGGGCATGAAGGCGTGCCTGGATCGGCTGGCGATCGTCAGCAAACGCGACGCGGCGATTCTGTGGCGGCTCATCGCCTGGCATCAGAACCGCCGGGAAACGGCCGAGGCCGACAAGCTCGTCGAGGAGATCGTCGCACGTCCGGACACGCCGACCGGCAAGCGCGCGGCCTACGGCTCCGCCGCCTACTACTATTGGAATTCCGAACGGACCGAGCGGGCGCTGGAATATTACCGCCTACTGGCCGAGAGCGAGCAGGGCGAGACGGCCAACCTCAACGCCTGGATCGTCTATGCGCAGCGCTGCCGCGAGGCCGGGCAGCCGCGCCGGGCGCTCGAAGCGCTGGAAACGTTGCGTCGCGGCAAGCCGCTGGAGGCGAGCCTGATCGGCGCGATGGCCGCCGCCTACGCGGCCGTGCCCGACGCCGAGGGGCTGGCCGCGCTGTATCGACAGGCGCTCAAGGATCTGCGCGAAGCGTCGCTGGACGGCGAAACCAAAAAGGCGACCGAAGTGGCGTTCCGCCGGCATTTGATCGAGGCGGAAACGGCGTTGGGGCGGCCGCGCGACGCCGTCGAGCAGCACATTCTGATCGTCAACCGGCTCGCGCCCGATCGCGAAGCCGTGCTGGCCGCGCATGGCTACGCCGTGCGTCACAACCAGTTGCCGCCGCTGCTGGCTTATTACGAACGCGAGGCGCAACGCGCGCACAAGGATTTCCGCTGGCAACAGGTGCTGGCCACGCTGTACGAGGCCGAAGGACGTTACGCCGAGGCGGGCGCGATGCTCGACCGCGCGGCGGCCAATGCGCCGCAACGCAACGATCTGCTCGAACAGCGCGCGTTGGTGTTGATCAAGGCGGGCGATTTCGACGGCGCGGTGGAGGTCTACCGCACGCTCGCCGCCCGCCGGCTGAGCGCGACCGATTATCAACTGCGCATTGCCGAGGTGCTCTATCAGGCCGATCGGCCCGCCGAGGCCGAAGCGTGGCTGGCGCAGGTGCTCGCGGCCGAACAGATTCACAACTATCGGTTGATCGACGCGGCGAAGCTGGCCGAGCGTTTTCACCGTCCGGCGATCAGTCGCCTGTACGCCGACCGGGCGATCGCCATGGCGGCCAAGGATCCGATCACGCACGACCTGAGCGACGATCTGCTCACCCTGTGGCTGCGCGCGCAACTGACCGACCACGGCGTGAGCGCGGCGCTGGCCGAAATTCGCTCGTTGCGCGAACGGGTCTGGACCGTTTACACGACCGCGCATCCGGCCGGCCGTTATGCTCTGAAGAATAATCTCGACCGGATCGATCGCGTGCTGCAAGGCTGGTTCAGCACCTGGCTGGCCGACAACGCCACCGTCGCGCAACGCGACGAGGCGCTGGGGCCGTTGAGCGAAATGTACGCGGCGTCTTTCGATGCCGCCGCCGATAACTTTAAAAACGTGTATCAAAAGATGCGTGCGGCCGCGGTGCGCGCGCAACTGCCGTCGTTGGCCGAGGATCTGAGCCGGCGCTATCTGCGTCGCCTCAACACCGGTCGCGATTATGAAAAATCATATTGGCAGACGCTGTCGGCGGTGAAGGGCGAACTCCAGCGGCAAGCGCGTTACGTTTCGCCCGATGAGGTGGCGCTCGGCGCCGCGTTGATCGACGGCCTCGACGGCAATCATCAGGACGAGATCGACGCTTATCGCGCCGTGTTGCTGCGCGTGGCTGACGATCCGATCGGCGAGAAGGACATTTTGTACAAACTCTATCGCCGCGAGGGATTTCCCAAGAACCTGATGCTTCCCGACGAAATTTATGCGCGCTATTTCGATCTGATGTCGGCCGGCGAGCTGGGCCTGATGGCCGGCGGCGCGTGCCCGCGTCCGGGCATGCTGACGACGTACCTGGCGCGGCGCGGCGATACGGAACTGGCGGCGACCGCGCTGACCAGTCATTTTGCGTTCAAGGGGCCGCGCTGGCTGCTGGCGAAAAAGGCGCGGTTGTACGCGGCCGATCCGCAGTTCAGGCAGCAGACGCGTGCGACGTACGACGAGTTGCTCGGTCTGCCGCTGCAGGTCGGCGCGTTGCTGACGCGGCCGGACAACGCGGTCACCGCTCCCGATCGCGTGTGGACGCATTACGCGCATCAGTACGGCGCGTGGCTGGCCGGGCAGGACGACAAGCAGGCCGTCGAGTTGCTCTTTGCGCAGGTCGAGCGGCAGCCGATCAACGCGAACGCGTATGTGCTGATCGCCCAGGCGTGGGATCATGCGCGCGAGTTCGATACGGCCGAAGCGTTTCTCGCACGCGCGGCGATGGTGGGCGGCGAACGGGATATGTTGCTGATCGCCCAAGCACGGCACGAGGCGGCGCGGGGTCGACGAGCCAAGGCGATCGAGGCGCTTGACGGGCTGCTGGATCGGCCGGTGACGCTGTATGACCTGCGCGAAAATTACATCCCGCTGATGGACGAAATCGGCGCGGGCGAAGAGGCCGTGTCGCGCTGGCGCGACGTCTACCGCAAGCAGATGGACACGCTGAGCCAGTACAGCCGGCGCGAGGGACTCATCGAACTGATCGTTTACGCGCAGGCGCAGATCGGCCAGGACGACACGTTGGACATGGCGCGCGAATTGCTCACCGCTCCGGTGTTCCGGGCCGACGATCTGCAGATGCTCTACAACGAAGCGCGTTTGCCTACGCCGTTGCAGCCGTGGTTGTGGTCGCTGGCTTTGTCGCGGGCGACCGACGATCCGCGCGTCACGATTTATCAAAAACGCTCGTTCGGCGAGTCGGCGCTGAGCGTGGCTCTGTCGCACGATGACGAAGCGCTCGCCCGCCGCGCGCTGGCGATGCTCGAACAGGCCGCGCCGCGCGAATTCGCCGATAACCACGGCATGATCGCGCAGCGCGTGCGGGTGGCGTTGCGCTGGGACGACGCCGCGCGCGCCGAAAAGCTCGCCGTCGAGTGGGCGACGACGGGCTATCGCAGCGCTCGGGAAGTCGAAAGCGTGTACGGCGTTTTCGAGCGCGACAAGCGGCTCGATTGCGCCGACCGGCTGTGGGTCGCCTATTACGAGCGGCAGCGCTCCGAAAATCTCGCCGAAATCCGGGCGCGGGAAAAGGCGCTGGGCGCGTATTTGCGCCTGCGACAGGAAGCGCCCGCGCACCGTTTGTTGACCGAGTTGACCGAACTGGCGGGCGAGGATGAGGAGCGGTTGTCGACCTTGTCGACGATCGCGCGCGAGGGCGGCTGGACCGACGAGGCGTTGCGATTGGCGCAACAGGCGGTCGCTTTGTTCCCGCACGGCGCGCCGGCGCGACGCAGCCTGACGCTCGCTTTGCTGGCGGCGGAGCGGGCCGACGAGGCCGGCCGCGAGTTGGCGCAGGCGTACGCCCAGAACGTTCATTCGCTTTCGTCGCTACGCACGTTAGGTCGGCAGGCGGCGGCGATCGCCGTGCGCGTCGGCGAAAAGAACTGGCTGCGCGCGATCGCTACGCTGCCGCAACCGTTGCGCGCATTGATGAGCGCGCACCTGTTTTTGCATCAAGAGCAGGGCGGCAAGGCGCTGACGGCGTTGGCCGAACTGCGCGAGCCGTTGCGCTACCCGGCGGAGGTGTACAAGTTGCGCGCCCGCGCCGCGCGGCTGGAGGGGGATCGCGCCGCCGAGGCGTCCGCCTTGCGCGCGTATCTGCCTTACGCGCCGGAGGATCGTCACGCGGCGTTGCGGCAGGCGTCGGTGGACGAGGGCATGAAACCGGCGGCGCTGCTGCTACGGCTGGAGGCGCACGGGTATCCGATCGCCTTCTGGAAGCTGACCGAAACGTCGGCCAGTGCGAGCGGCCGCGAAGCACTCGATTCCTGGTGGCACGGTTTGGAACCGGACTACCGCGCCGATCTGGCCGAAGCGGTGTGCAACGCGTTCGTCGCGCTCGATCGTCCGCAAGCCGCGCTGGACAGCGGCGAGGCCGCGCTGCGCGTGTTGGGCGACCAAGCGCCCGGACGCTTGCGGCGGCTGGTCGCCAAACTGGACAAGCAAGTGACCCGGTTGCGCGAAACGCGGCCCGTGCGTTTCGTGCCGAACGAAAACCTCGTGCAGTAGGTGATGTGATGCGACGTGTATGGATGATCGTGATCGCAGCGGCGTTGGTGACCGGTTCGCTGCTGGTGTCGGCGAGATCGGAAGAGCGTCGTGTAGGGAAAGAGTGTAGATCTCGGTTGTCG
>CALBTQ010000621.1 GCA_937967875.1 uncultured Pseudomonadota bacterium | reverse complement strand
GTATTCGGTGACTGGAGTTCAGACGTGTGCTCTTCCGATCTGAGGAGACGATCAGCTTTTCGTGTTCGCTCATGACTTCCTCCTTTTCGCCATCACTTGCGCTTTGCCCAGGCGGAGCCAATGCACGAGCTTGATGTGCGCCGGGCAGCCGAAGCCGCACGAGCCGCACTCGATGCAATCCAGCACGCCCAACGCCGCGGCCTCGTCGACCAGTCCGTTCTTCACGGCTTTGGCCAGCTCGGCGGGCAGCAGGCCCATCGGGCAGCCGCGCACGCACATGCCGCAACGCAGGCACGGCCCGGCCTCGACGACCTCGACCAACCGCGCGGGCAGCGCCAGCACGCCGCTGGTCCCCTTGATCGCCGGGGTCGCCGGCGTGTATTGCGCCAGGCCCATCATCGGGCCGCCGTTGATCAGCTTGGCCGCCGGTTCGCTGTAGCCGCCGGCGGCGTCGATCAGGCACCGCAAGGGCGTGCCGAAGCGGACCTGCAGATTCTTCGGTTGCTTGATCGCCTCGCCGGTGATCGTCGCCACGCGCTCGATCAGCGGTTTGCCTTCGACCAGCGCGTCGCTGATCGCCGCGAGGGTCGAGACGTTCTGCACCAGGCAATTGACCGCCATGGGCAGCCCGCCCGAGGGAATCTCGCGTTTGGTCGCCGCGTAAATGAGCTGCTTTTCCGCGCCCTGCGGGTAGCGCACCGGCAGCGCGAGCACCTCGATGCCCGGGAAGTCGGCCGCCTTCTGACGCATCAGCTCGATCGCATCGGGCTTGTTGACCTCGATGCCCAGATAGCCTTTTTGCAGACCGAACACGCGCATGACGATCTGCAGACCGGTGAGGATCTTCTCCGGCCGTTCCAGCATCATGCGGTGGTCGCTGGTCAGGTACGGCTCGCACTCGACGCCGTTGGCGATCACCGTGTCGATGACCGTTTTCGGCGGCGGGCTGAGCTTGACGTGCGTGGGGAAGGTCGCGCCGCCCATGCCCACGATGCCCGCGTCGTGGATCGCGTCGATGATCGCCTTGGGCTCCATCGTGCGCCAGTCGCCCGGGGGCGTGAAATCGACCGCCTCGTCGCGGTGGTCGTTGTCGATGATGATGCACGGCAGCTTGCGGCCCAGCGGATGGTCGCGGTCCTCGATGCGCCGCACCTTGCCCGACACCGGGCTGTGGATCGGCGCGCTGACGAACCCGCCGGCCTCGGCCACCATCTGGCCCATTTTGATCTCGTCGCCGCCCTGCACCACCGGTTTGGCCGGGGCGCCGATGTGCATCGAGAGCGGCAGGACGATTTCGTCGGGCGCGGGCAATACTTCGATGGCCATGCCGGCCGAAATTTTACGCTCCGGCGGATGGACGCCGCCGCGGAACATGCGCTTGCTCATTGCGCCGCCTCCTGCTGCTGCGCCGCCGCCGGTTTCTTGGCCTTACGCGGTTTCGGGGGAATCATGATCGTTCCGCTTTCATCGACCAGTTCGATCGCTTCGAAGTTGCAACTGTCGTGGCACAAGTGGCACTGCACGCACTTGGCGGCGTCCACGGAGTGAAGCTGTTTCTTTTCGCCGCCGATCGCGCCGACCGGGCACTTGCGGGAACACAGCGTGCAGCCGGTGCAGTTGGCGTTGATGCGCGCGGTGTAATGCGGCCCGGCCTGATCGACGATCGATTTGGTCGGGCAGACCGTCGCGCATTTGCCGCAGCCGATGCACTTGGTTTCGTCGATCACCGCCAGGTCGTTGACCAGCGCGATCGCCTCGACCGGGCAGGTCTTCACGCACTTGCCGCAGGCGATGCAGCCGATGTCGCAGCCCAAGCGCACGAACTTGCCTTTGTCGTGCGACGAGCAGCGCACGTGCACACGCTTGTCGGAGGGCATCAGCTTGAACAGGCCGCGCGGGCACGCCTTGACGCATTTGCCGCAGGCGGTGCATTTGGCCTCGTTGACCGCCGGCAGGCCGTCGACCATGGCGATCGCGCCGAAGGGGCAGGCCTGTTGGCAATCGGCGAAGCCCAGGCAGCCGAACGAGCAGCCGGCCCACCCGCCGGCGATCATGTTCGCCGCGGCGCAGGTCGGCACGCCGTCGTACTCGTACTTGGCTTTGATGTGCGCGTTCGAGCCCTGGCAGAACAACACGGCGACGGGCTTGGCCGTCTGTTTGAATTCCACGCCCAACAACGCGGCGATTTGATTGCGCGTCGCGTCGCTCATCACCGGGCAGGCGTCGATGCCCGCCTTGCCGGCCACCAGCAGTTCGGCCAACTGGTTGCAACTGGCGTTGCCGCAGGCGCCGCAGTTCACGCCGGGCACCAGCGCCGCCACCTGCTCGACCAGCGGATCGACCTGCACGGCGAACACGCGGCTGGCCACGCCCAGGCCGACGGCGGCGACCAGACCGATACTCGTCAGGATGATTATCGCAGTCAGCATGATTTATTTCACCAATCCGGCAAAGCCCATGAAGGCCAGCGCGAGCAAGCCCGCCGTCACCAGCGCGATGCCCGTGCCTTTGAGGGAAGCGGGAACGTCGGCGTATTCGATCCGCTCGCGGATGCCGGCGAACAGCACCAGCGCCAGCGTGAAGCCGACGGCCGCCGAAAACGAGAAGACCAGCATCTCGGCGAAGCTGAACTCTTCCTGCACGTTGAGCACCGCCACGCCCAGCACGGCGCAGTTGGTGGTGATCAGCGGCAGGTAGATGCCCAGGGCCTGGTACAGCACCGGGCTGACCTTCTGGATAACCATTTCGACGAACTGCACCAGCGCGGCGATCACCAGGATGAACACGATCGTCTGCAGGTAGGTTGCGTCGAAGGGCGCCAGCACCAGCCGCTGCAGCAGCCAGGTCACGACGCCGGCGACGGTCATGACGAAAATTACCGCCATGCCCATGCCGATAGCGGTTTCAACTTTGCGCGACACGCCCAAGAAGGGGCAGATCCCCAAAAAGCGGGCGAGAACAAAGTTGTTCACCAGCACGGCAGAGATAGCGAGCAGCAACAACCCAGTCATCGTTTGAACTCCTAACCCCTCTGCTCTCCCGACGGGGATCGGGGGTTTGCGATTCTATAACTATTCACGAGTTAGTCAATGAGAAAATCGCCGCACCGCGGCAAAAAACCGACGCAACAACACAGAGTTATTCCACATTCCCATTTCGCACTGTCCAATTCTTAAACGATTCCGCGCAGTTTTGTGAAAGGCGGGGCGTTGTGAAAAGGGTAACGGAGAGATTGTCGTGACTGTTCGATTTAAAATATTATTGCTTGAAGATCGGAAGAGCGTCGTGTAGGGAAAGAGTGTAGATCACGGTGGTCG
>CALBTQ010000620.1 GCA_937967875.1 uncultured Pseudomonadota bacterium | reverse complement strand
CCGTCTACCCCCGAGATCTACACTCTTTCCCTACACGACGCTCTTCCGATCTATCACTGATACACGAGCGAACAAAGTGAGCGAGTTTATCAGCGTTTCCGATCAACACTGATTAAGCCTCACCGCGTTCGGCGTATCAGCGCCACCGAAGAAAATTAAATGTGATGAGTTATGAGGGATAAGTTGACGGTATTACATCAATTCATAACTAATAACTCATAACTTATAACTGTTTACAGGTGCGGCATTTCCAGCAGCAGGTCGGTTTCCTTGATGGTGGAAATGTAGAAGCTCTGGTGCGTGGCGTCGTCGGGATCCAGCAGCGGCGCGATTTCCTTGCGCGCGGCGAAGTAGTCGAAGTAACGGTCGGCGGCGGTTTCGACGAAGTCGTCGGCCATCGTGCGCGCGTTGGCGGCCTCGTCGGTTTTGCCCTGCCGATCGAAGATCATCGCCAGGCGGCGGAAGGTGCGCCCGACCTCGGCGTGCATTTTGTACAGGCGCTGCATCGAGGTCACCTTGCGGAACAGAAAGTGCCGCCGGTCCTGCTCGGTCGCTTCGCCGTTGGCTTTTTTGGTTTCGATTTCGGTTTCCCACTTGTTGAGCTGCTCGACGCTGCTTGCGATCTCCTCTTTGACCAGGTCGTAGGCGGCGCCGTAGTACTTGAAGGCCTCGTCGAGGTTGCCGGCCAGCAGGAACTGATCGGCGGCGGAGAAGGCGTAGGGGCTGCACAGCATGAAGCGGCAGTCGTCGTCTTTGTATTGCTCCAGGCAGCCGAAGTAGGACAGGCGGTTTTTCTCGCCATGTTCCGCGTCGGCCGGACGACCGGGCTGGTTCATCGCCAGGCGCTCGTTGAGATAGGCCATGAGCGCCTCGCGGTTTTTCATCTCGATTTCCGGCAGCGCCGGCGCGGCGGCGGTTTCGACTGCCGGTTTTTTGCACGCCGCCAGCGGCAACAACAGAATCAACAGGCAACAAAGAATCGCCCAACGAATGCGCATTTAGTTTTCCCCGTTTATTTGAGCAGGTCGAACACGGCCTGGTGTTCGTCGGTTTTGGCGCGCACGAGCATCTCGTAGAAGAACATTTCCATCGACGAAATGATGCCGCCTTCCTCGTCGATGCGGCGCAGGCCCACGTCGGTGTTGTACGCATCGCGGCTGGACACGCAGTCGGCGAGCACGACCATCTCCAGGTCGTGGCCGTGCATGCCCACCAGCGCGGTTTGCGCCACGCACACGTGCGTCTCGATGCCGATGAGCACCAGCGAAGCGACTTCCAGCTCCTCGACCGCCTCGACGAACGCGGGCTCGCCGAAGCAGGAAAAGGCCGTCTTGGCGATCGGCTTGTACTCCGCGCCCAGCGTGTCCTGCACGGCGGGCAGCGTCAGGCCCAGCCCCGACGGATACTGTTCGGTGACGATGATCGGGATGTTCAATCGTTTGCAGAACTCGATGGTCTTCAGGCAGCGATCCAGCACGAGTTGATGATTGTTCACCTTGGGAAACAGCTTTTCCTGAATGTCGACGACGACCAACGCGGTGTCTTCACGTTGCAGGAGTCCTTCGAGCGCTTCCATCTTCGCCTCCGGGATGAAAAAAGTTTGTGCCGCATTCGAATGGTACCACAAAGCAAAGGCCGGGCAAATGTCGGGGTATGCGTGGAACGCGACGATTTTCCGCTCAGCAACCACACCCGTCGTCATCGTCATCGTCGTCATCGCCCGAGATCGGCGGAAGAAAATCGTCGTCATCGTCGGTTGCATCGTCATCGGGCGAAGCGTCGTCATCATCGTCGTCGTCGATCTGGACGGCGTCGGATACGGCGATGATGCCGTTGAGCACCGGTTGATAAAGCGTACCGTCGGGCCCGAAATAAACGGGAATGTACAAAATGTCTTTGAACGTTCCGTTGCCCAGCAGCACCTGGAAAACCGTTTCGCCGGTGGCGAAATCGACCGCCTGCGCGTACCAGGCGCGCGTGTCGGCGATCTCGCGGCTTTGCATCGCGCCGTAGACCACCCCGGTTGCGGTGGAAAGTTTGATCGTACCCGCCGCGGCGAATTGCTCGTTGCGCCAAATGACGTCGCAGCCGCTTTCATCTTCACGGATGTCGATGCGCCATAGACCGGGCGCCATTTGCGAATGGTCGCCGAAGATCATCGCGGGCGCGTTGTACCAGTTTTGCACCAGGATGCTGCGGCCGACGGCGATGGGCGAATTTTCGTTGGCGCTCGCGCCGGCTTCGAACAGGGGCACCTGACAAATCAACCGTTCGCCGTCGACATTGCGCCGGCGATCATAGACCAGCAGATTGATTTGCTCATCGGCATTGTCGGTGATGACCAGGTATTCGTCGCCGAGCAAGGTCGGTGTCGCGCCGGAACCGTACAGCGAAATCGTGCCCGGCTTGGGCGTTGTGGCGCGCGTGTACGGTTCGCGCCAGAGCAGATCGATTTCCCCGGCAGTCGCGTCGAGCGCGAAACCGTAGGTCGCGTAATCGGTCACGACATACACGCCGTGCGCGTCGACCGCCAGGCCGTTTTCGATCACCTGGCCGGTGAATTCGCGCAGCAGTACTTCTTGCGTGTCGCGCGCGACCACGCCGAGCATCGCCGGGACGAACGCCTTGCCGTCGGCGTCGGCTTTCCCCAGGGTCATGAACCAGTAATTGCCGTCATAATCGGGCACCACCGAGGCAACCTTGTCCACGGCCGGCTCGACATAGTCGGCCAGCGCGAACGAGGCCAGCACGGCCAGATCCGGCTGCGCGGGATCGCCGGTCAGTCCGACGAACAGCACGTTGTTGTCTTCGTCAATAACGATCATCCGGCCCTGGTTGTCGAGGTTCATGTAGCCGAATTCCAGCGGAATGTTCAGCAATTCGAGAACGGAAAAAGACAGCAGATCGAACGTCGCGCGCTTGCCCAGCGTTTCTTGATCGATCAGCGCGATTTGAAAATCGATGCTCATACCGATCAAGCCCTCGGGCATCGTGCCGCAAAAGGCGAACAGATTGTTGTCGCTATCGTAAAAGAAGTTTAGGCACATGCCGATGAATTGGCTCATCGAACGCGAGCGTACGACCGGATCGACGCCCAGCGGCGTGGGCAGGTCGACCACGCCGGAATTGTACATGTCCACATGCATCGACGACTGCGGCGCCAAGTACGGATGCGGCTCCACCTCTTTGGGCGGCAGTGGCTTGGCTTGTGCCGGTTGACCGAGAAACTGCGGCAGATTCAGATTCGGCGGAACGTCGGGAATTTCACCGGCCGTCGCCCCAAGCGGCGAAAAGATCAGACATGCCAGCAACAGCATTGACGAACTAAGGTAATTCCGCATGATTGTCTCCCCCTCAGCGGAACGAAGTTTGAATGATCGTTCTAAATTCCGGGATGATGTGTAAAAAGTCAATCAACATCGGAATCGAAAGATCCGATACCCACCGGCACCGGAAAATATAGTCGTGAAGGGCATTGTCAGAAGCGTCGGCAACCATTAACCTACGGGTTCGCCCTTTTGGCGGAAGGGAGCGCCGCCGGTGTATGTCGGCGTGCGCTCCGCGTATGAGCTGTTTATTGCCGCGACCGTCGAGGCGACGGCGCGTATGAGGAAAAGGAATGAGCGAACTACGCTGGGACCCGCTGCGCGGCGAGTGGGTCGTGACCGCGACGCACCGGATGGACCGGCCGCAAATGCCGCGCGATTGGTGCCCGTTCTGCCCCGGCTCGGGCCGCGTGCCCGACAGCTACGACGTGCACATCTATCCCAACGACTTTCCCAGCTTCGACACGCCGGCGCCGATTCCGGGCGTCGAGAACGATCCGCCCTGGCGCGTGCGCAAATCGTGGGGCGCCTGCGACGTCGTGCTGTATCATCCGGACCATACGCGCGATTTCATCGACATCGACAACGATCACCTGGTGAAGATCGCCCACTTGTGGCGGGCCCGGTATCTCGAACTGTTCGCGAACAAAAAGATCAAGTACGTCTACGTGTTTGAAAACCACGGCGAGGAAATCGGCGTGACCATGCCGCATCCGCACGGGCAGATCTACGCCTTCCCGCTGATTCCACCGGTGCCCGCCGTCGAGATGAAACGGGCGGCGACCTACCGCGAAAAAACCGGCGAGTGCCTGCACTGCCGCCTGGTCGAGAGCGAGCGCGCCGACGGGCGGCGCATCCTCTTCGACGAGGGCGGTTGGACGGCCTTCGTGCCGTTCTATGCGCGCTGGCCTTACGAGACGCACCTGTATCCGCAGCGCTGCCTCAAGCACATGGGCGAGCTGACCGACGACGAGCTGCGCCCGATGATGGCGGCGCTCAAGCGGATGCTGCGCACCTACCGCAATTACTACGAGCGGCCGTTCCCCTACATGATGGCCTTTCATCAAGCGCCGCCGCACGGCGACGCGGGCAACGGCACGCATCTGCATATCGAGCTGTATCCGATTCGACGCAGCCGGGAGAAGCTGAAGTTCCGCGCCGGCTGCGAAACGGGCGCCGGGCTGTTCATCAACGACAGCTACCCCGAGGAGAAAGCGGCCGAGCTGCGCGCGCTGTTGGCGGAAGCGGAGGATTAAGTGTTGATCGAGGAAGCGAGAATCCTGGTCGCCGGCGGATTGCCGGTTTTAATGAAGCAGGTGGTCGGCGCGCTGGTCGAGCGCGGCAACCAGGTCACCACGGCCAAGGACCTGCGCGGCATCGACGACGAACTGTCGCGCAACCGGTTCGACGCGATGATCGTCGATGCGCAGAACATCGACGATCGCGACGGCGGCCTGGACGCGCTGGTGGCGAAGAATCCGTCCACCCTCGCGGTGCTGCTGGTCGCGCCGGATGCCGACGCCGAGGAAGAGGACGCGCGCCTCAACCGCGGGTGGGCCAAGGTCGTGCGTCTGCCGCGGGACGAGCAACATCTGGAAGAAGACCTGCTGGCCTCGTTGGGTCGCATGATGAAAATCCGTGAAGCGGCGCGCACCGGCACGCTCTCGCCGCTGACGGCGATCAACCAGGAATTTCTGCTCACCCTCGACCTGGACGCGCTGCTCAACACGATCGTCGTCACCGCGCAGAAAGAGGCGCGCTGCGATCGCATCAGCCTCATGCTGGTCGACGGCGATGATTTGAAGATCCGCGCCGCGGTCGGTCTGCCCAAGGACGTGCTGACCGAGTGGAAAGGGCAGATCGGCGTGGGCATCGCCGGCTACACGGCGGCCACGGGCGAAACGGTCATTCTGCAACGCGGTCATGAAGACGAGCGCTTCAAGCAGCACCTCAAAGACGATCACATCAAAAGCGCGATCAGCCTGCCGCTGAAGGTCAAGGGCAACGTGATCGGCGTGCTCAACATCACCAATTTCGCCGGTCGCGAGCAGTTCCAGCAAAGCGACGTGCAGTTCCTCTCGCTGCTGGCCGGGCAGGCGGCGGTGGCCATCCAGAACGCCAATTTGTACAACACGCTGCAAACCAGCTACCTGCACACGATCATCAGCCTGGCCAACGCCCTGGAGGCGCGCGACCAGTATCTGTCGGGCCATTCCACGTCGGTTATGCGCAACGCGGTGCGCATCGCCCAGAAGATGGGCCTGACGCCGCGCGAGGTGGAAGACGTGCGCAACGCCTCGGTGCTGCACGACATCGGCAAGATCGGCATCCGCGACGCGATCCTGCTCAAGCCGGGCAAGCTCGACGATTCCGAGTGGCTGGTGATCAAGCAGCACCCGGACATGGGCAGCAAGATCGTCGCGCCGGTGCGCCACCTGGCGCGCTGCGTGCCGCTGATTCTCAACCACCACGAGCGGTGGGACGGCAGCGGGTATCCGATCGGCCTGGCCGGCGCCGACATTCCGCTGGGCGCGCGGGTGATCGCCGTGGCCGATACCTACGACGCGATGGTTTCCAACCGGCCGTACCGCAAGGCCTTCTCGCACGAGGAGGCGATCGCCGAAATCAAGCGGGTCGCCGGCACGCAGTTGGATCCGGATGTGGTCGCCGCTTTCGTCGAGGTCGCCCGCGATGACCGCGAAACCGACGACTGATCCGGCCGCGCCGTTCGCGCAACGCTTCGCCGCCGCGCCCGCCGTGCGCGCCTTCGCGCCGGGCCGGGTGAATCTCATCGGCGAACATACCGACTACAACGACGGTTTCGTCATGCCCATGGCCATCCAATACGGCGTGCGGGTCGTCGGCCGCCTGACCGACTCGGGCCGCGTGCAGGCCGTCAGCGCCAACTTCGAGGAACGCCCCGGCGATTTTCCGCTGCATACACAGCCCGACGGCCACGACTGGATCGACTTTCTCCAAGCCGTGCTGCTCGAATTGGAAGCGGTGGGTGTAAATCCCGCCGGGCTCGAACTGGCTTACGTCGGCGACGTGCCCGACGGCGCGGGACTCTCGTCGAGCGCTGCCTTCGCCGTGGCCACCGTGCTGGCCGTTTCGCAACTGGTCGGCCGGCGGTGGGACGACCCGGTGGCGCTTTCGCGCGTGTGTCAGGCCGCCGAACACCGCATCGGCACACGCTGCGGCCTGCTGGACCAGATGGCCGGCGCCGCCTGCCGCGCGGGCAGCGCGATGCTGCTGGATTGCCGCGACATGAGCCGCACCATGCTGCCCATCGACCGCGACCGCCTCGCGGTGATCGTCGGTGCCACCGGCGTCAAACGCGAACTGGCCGCCAGCAAATACAACGAACGCCGTAGCGAATGCGAGCAGGGCGCGCGCCTGTGCGGGCAAACCAGCCTGCGCGACGTGACGCCGGCCATGCTCGAGGCGAACAAGGCGCACCTGCCCGAGACCGTCTACCGCCGCTGCCTGCACGTGCTGAGCCAAAACGCGCGCGTGCATGCGTTCGCCGCCGCCTTGCGCGCGGGCAAAATGGCGATGTTGGGCGCGATTGCCGACGCCGGCCACGCCAGCTTGCGCGACGATTACGAGGTCTCCTGCGTCGAGTTGGACGCGATGGTCGAAGCGTTTACGGCATGCAAAGGCGTCTACGGCGCGCGGATGGTCGGCGGGGGTTTCGGCGGCAGCGCGATCGCGTTGGTCGATCCGACGCGCGCCGCGAACATCATGACCGCCGCCGGTCGAATCTACCGCGAAAAATCCGGCCGCGAGGGCCGCTTCTACACGGCGACCGCCGGCGACGGCGCCGTGGTCGAATCGCTGGTTTAAAAACTTCCGCTCAGGATTGTCATCAGGGAAAATGGATAAAATATGGTGGCGCTGATACGCCGAACGAGGTGAGGCTTATCAGTGTTTTACCGGATGTTGTAAAGTTACCCCACACAGCATTCGCCAGGGGCGAAAACTGTGGCACACGAGAAAGAGCGGTTGTTTCCGTGTGCCGCACTTTTGGCGAAGCCAAAGGTGTGGCGGGTGGCGTGAACCCCGGGAAATAAAGAATCGAAGGAGCGGATCATGAAGCCTCTGACCGTTTTTCTCGTTTTGGCGATGGTTGTTTCGGCCGCGATGGTTATGGGGTGTGAAAGCAAAGATACGCTGGCGGCTACGCCCACCCCGCCGCAGGCCCGGCTCGAAGAACCCGACGCCGAGGGGATGATCGCCGCGCACGCGCCGTTCACCAAGGTGGAGATGAACGGTTCGCTCGACCTGAAGCTCACCGTCACGGCGGGCGAAGCGCGCTACAAATTGGAAGGCGACAAGCAGCGCATGGGCTACGTGGACATCGCGATCGTCGAGGGCGTGCTGATCGTCAAGGAACGCCCGGCGCACGTCGCGGTGATGATGGGCAAGGTTACGGTGATCGTCCACGCCCCGCGCATCGAGGCCGTCACCCTCAACGGCAGCGGCAACGCCGAACTGCGTGGGAATTTTGGCGACGCCTTGTCGCTGGTTGTCGACGGGGCCGGCAATGTCGACGTTGCCGGAGAAGCCGCAACGCTTCAGACGACGATCAACGGTTCGGGAAATATCAAGGCCGGGGACCTGCAAAGCGAAAACGCGAGCGTGACCATCAATGGCTCGGGCCGAGTCGAATTGACCGTCACGCGGTCGCTGCACGCGACGATCACGGGCACGGGCGCGATCGTCTACTACGGCGACCCCGCCTCGGTGGAGAAGCAGGTAATGGGCGCGGGTTCGATCACCGCGGGTGAATGACCGCCGTTACGGAACCGTCACCCGGCCGTCGATCGAGAACGTCCCGTTGACGTAGACCTTCACCGTGTACTCGCCCGCCGCCAGGTTGGCGATGTGCGTGGTCACGTCGAACGGGCAGATGCAAAAACACGGATTGGGCGCGTATTCCTCTTCGTACAACTCGATGATGAAGCCGTCGAGCTCCATGGCGACCTCGATCGAATCCAGGCAGCAGTTGAACACGCCGTTGACGTGTTTGACCGTCAGCACGTTGTTTGCGTAGGTCAACTCCAAAGACTCGGGCCATTCCGTCTTGGCCGGTCCCGATCCGTCCTTGCACGTGCCGTGCTCGATGCCGGTGATCGTCGGATCCTGGGAGGCGTCGTCGTCGGTCACGTCGTCGTCGGTCACGTCGTCGTCGCCGGTGTCGTCATCGGTCGTGTCATCGTCATTGGTGTCGTCGTCGGTGGGCACCGGGCCGATGGTGTCGTCGTCGACGGTGGTCGGGCCGCTGGATGAGTCGTCATCGTCGCCGGGTGGATTTTCCTCCTCTTTGCCGTCGTCGTTGTCGTCGTCATCCCCGTGGTAGCAGGAGAAAACCAGCACCAGGCAAAGCGTGATGACGGCCCACAGGGCCGATATCTTGCCGTGGCGTACCATGGATTTTCCCTCCACACATTCCAGATACCACTAGTATAACCACCGCACGCCGGCGGGGGGGGCATTTTTCGAATTTCGGTGAGTGCTTAAACGAAACGCGGTCGCCATGGGAGTAAAAACCTAAAAGCCTCATGCCGGCGACCGCGTTGTCTTGGGGAGGATGTTCTCGTTGTCCGTCATAGCGGACATTCCAACTGAAAGTGACCAGAGCCTTTTCGCAACCCGAAACGGGTGACGATTCCGTTTCGGAGACCAAGACATCTAAAAACCTGCCCCGGGAGCCGCCCGCATCCCTTTTCACCGCAGAGGCTTTGTCGTGTTGTTTTACCTGGTTGAGCCTCCGTCCGCCGACACCGCGCGGGATTGCCTGTTGTTGATGGGGATTGAAGCGCGATGTTTCCCTATTTTTTCCCTTTACGGGAGGGACGGCTCCGGAGCCGATCGTTTTGCTATGTTCTCAAAGATCATGTGATTCATTTCACTCTGTGAATCAAATCACAATACCCTTTTACCAAGGAAGACGCGGTGTGTCAAGAAAAAAAGGGGAGAGAAAAAATAAAATCGCTCCATTTGAGATTCGATGTCATTTGACGATTTCATTGACCGATTCGGGCGCTTTGTCTATAGTTGAACACGATTCCACCTCACCGAGTAAAACCGGAATGACGCAGCTTCCCACAGCCAAACCGTTGTCCACGGAGCGACGCTTATATTTGATTTTGTCTTTATTATCGGTAGGTTATCTTCTAATGCGCCTGCCGCATCTGTCCTTGTTGCCGCCGTTCAACGACGAGCTCATCTACCTGCGCTACACCCAGTTGATTACCCTGGGGTGGGAGCATTTCTTCGTCGCTTACACGGCGGTCGGTAAACAATCGTTGTATTTATGGCTGTCGGCGCTGGTCTGGCCGTTGTTCGCCGACCCCCTGACGGCCATGCGCGCCACTTCGGTCGCTTGCGGCCTGGGATCATTGTGGGCCACGGTGTTTCTGGCGAAAAAGCTCCTGGGCGAGCGCTTTCCCTGGTTGCCGGCGGCCGCCGGGGCGTTGTATGTGCTCAGTCCCTTTGCGGTGTTTCATGAGCGGCTGGCGCTCTACGAACCGCTGATCAACCTGCTCAACCTGGCGTCTTTTTTGCTGGCCTTGCGCCTGGCGGAAAAGGGCCGGTGGCGAGACGGTGCGTACCTCGGTCTGGCGTTGGGCCTGGGATTGATCGCCAAGTTTTACTGCTTCTTTTTTCTCGCGTATCCGTTTGTGGCGTTGCTGGAAAAATGGCTGACCGAGAAAAAGCGACCCTCCGGGCGGATGATTTTCCCGGCGCTGGGCTCCGTGGCCCTGGCGGTCGCCGTTCGCTACGCGGTGAACATCAAGCCGTTCTTTTTCATCGAAACCGACACGCCGAGCATCGACATCACCCAATACCTGGTCGGCGACGCGGTCGGCATCGCCCAGCGGCTTTGGCCCAACCTGCTGCACGTCTGGATGATCTACCGCTTTTATGTGGGCCTGCCGTTGCTGGCGCTGATCGCGCTGGGCGCGGTGCTCATCGCGGTGCGTCGTCCGGCGGGGGTGACCGCCTCCTTGCTGGTCGCCTTGGGCGCGACGGCGTTGCAGGCGCTGTTGACCGAACGGATGCTTTTCGCCCGTTACCTGGTTTTCACCTTTCCTTACCTGCTGCTGACGGCGCTGTACGGACTGTTTGCCGCCGCGCAGTGGTTGGCGCCGCGGTTACTGCCCACCGTTCGGCCGGAGCGGGCGCGTCCGACGCTGGCGGGGATCGTCGTGGCGGCGATCGCCCTGGCGTATCTGCCCGCGAGTCTGACGATCGTCCGCGATCCGGCGAACGCGCCGCTGGAGCCGGTCGACCGCTGGCAGCACGTCACCGGCTGGACGGCGGGGTACGGACTGGCCGCGGCGAAGGACTTCATGCTTGCCGAGGCCGCGCGCGTCGGCGAGCCGCTCGACGTGTTTTTCCATTACGATTCGCTGGGCATTCCCAGTCACTACTTCCACCTGTACCTGGGCGACGATCCGCGCTTTCGTTATCACCTGTCGTCGTGGGATCGGCGACTGCCGCTGCTGTTTTTCGTCGCGCAAAACGGCGTCGTCGAGCATCCGGCGAGCAACTGTTACGATCTCAAGGAAACGCTGCGGCCCGAACAGATGAAGCACGTGTATTTCCTGGGCACGACGCCGCTGTTCAACCGCGAACGGTTCGTCGCGCTCAACGGCGAGCCGGAGGCGAAAAAAATCTTCCCCAAGCCCGGCGGCGAAAGCGCGGTGGTCGTGTTCAAGGTGCGCGTGCCGACCTTGGGCGCCGGCGGTTATTAGCGGAAGTCGTCCCGCGCGATTTCGTCTTGACAGCACGCGGCGGTGCGGACCAAACTGGCGTGCCTTTCGAGGATTGCCATGTTGATATCAGCAGATGTACTCGTGATCGGCACCGGCATCGCCGGGTTGTCGTTCGCATTGAAGGTCGCCGACACGTGCGACGTCGCGTTGGTCAGCAAGACCAGGCTCGACGAAACGAACACGAAATACGCCCAGGGCGGCATCGCCGTGGTCAGCACGCCCGAGGACAGCGTCGAGCTGCACGTGTCCGACACGCTCACCGCCGGCGCGGGGTTGTGCAAGGAAGAGGTCGTGCGCATGGTCGTCGGCGACGGACCGGCGCGGGTGGCCGAGTTGATCGAGCAGGGCGTGCGCTTCGACCGCAACGAGGCGTCGAGCACCGGCTACGACCTGCACAAGGAAGGCGGGCACACCAAGCGCCGCATCCTGCACAGCGGCGACATCACCGGGCGGGAGATCGAGCGGGCGTTGATCGCCGCCGTGCAAAAGCATCCGCGCATCAAGATTTTCGAAGATCATTTCGCGGTCGATCTGGTCACCACCGGCAAGCTGGTGCACAACCATGCCGCCGACCGCTGCCTGGGCGCGTACATTCTCAACAAACAGGCGGGGACGATCGACACGTTCCTCGCACCGTTCACGGTGCTGGCCACCGGCGGCTGCGGCAAGGTCTACCTGATCACCTCGAATCCCGACGTGGCCACCGGCGACGGCGTGGCCATGGCCTGGCGCGCCAACGCCGAGGTGGGCAACATGGAGTTCATCCAGTTCCACCCCACCTGTCTGTATCACCCCTTCGCGCGCAACTTCCTGATCAGCGAAGCCGTGCGCGGCGAAGGCGCCGTGTTGATCAACAACAAGGGCGAGCGGTTCATGGACCGCCTGCACCCGCTCAAATCGCTGGCCCCGCGCGATATCGTCGCGCGCGCCATCGACCACGAAATCAAGCGCACCGGCGCGGAGTGCGTGTACCTGGACATCTCGCACCTGGGCGACGAAGCGGGCGTAAAATTCCCCAACATCCATCAGAAGTGCCTGTCGCTGGGCATCGACATGACCAAAGAGCCCATCCCGGTCGCGCCGGCGGCGCATTACATGTGCGGCGGCGTCGCGGTCGACCTGCACGGCGAAAGCACGCTGCGCAACCTGTTCGCCATCGGCGAGGTCGCCTACACCGGTCTGCACGGCGCGAACCGCCTAGCGTCCAACAGCCTGCTGGAAGCGGTCGTTTACGCGCACAACGCCGCCGAGGAAATCCTGCGCCGCGACCGCGCCGCGCTCACGCGCCACAGCGTGCCGGCCTGGGACGCCTTCGGCGCGACCGAACCCGACGAAGCGGTGATGGTCACCCACAATTGGGAAGAGGTGCGCCGCACGATGTCCAATTACCTGGGCATCGTCCGCAGCGAAAAGCGCCTGGCCCGCGCGCAGCGGCGCATCAAGATGCTGCAGCAGGAGATCGCCGAGTACTACTGGAACTTCACCGTCTCGTCCGACCTGCTGGAACTGCGCAACATCGCGCTGGTCGCCGGTTTGATCATCCGCGCCGCGCAACGCCGCGAAAGCCGCGGGCTGCACTACCGCATCGATTACCCCAACAAGCTGCCCGAGGCCAAGGAATCGCGCGACCGCCGTCAGGTCAGTTGGATCGATTGAGGCGGGGTCTCTCTACGCAATCGCGCCCCACTGGTCGGCGGCGTACAGCAAAAAGATGATCATGTTGTGCAGCAGGTGATGCAGCAGGCCCGGCAGCGTCGAGCCGGTCTGGCGGCGCATGTAAGCGTGATAGAAGGACAACGCAAGGTAGGCGAAAATGGCCGCCGCGTTGATCGGCGTATGCATCGCCGTGTCGATCAAGGCGATGATCCATACCGCCCGGTGCGAGCCCAGCCGCGATTGCGCCAGACCTTGATACAAAAAGCCGCGAAACAGAAATTCCTCAAAGATCGGTCCGACGATCGCGACCATCCAGAACATCAAATGCATTTCGGCGATACCGTCAAATTCAATGGATGTAGAAATAAAACGAATCGGCTCCCAATCGAAAACGGCGAGGACGATGATGAAGGCCGCGGTAAAAAGAAGCGCCGGCAAAACCCACAACAATGTGGTGCGCCAGCGCACCTGATGAGATCGGAAGAGCGTCGTGTAGGGAAAGAGTGTAGATCTCGGTGG
>CALBTQ010000619.1 GCA_937967875.1 uncultured Pseudomonadota bacterium | reverse complement strand
GAGTTCGTATTCGGTGACTGGAGTTCAGACGTGTGCTCTTCCGATCTCGACGAGTTGAGCGTTTCGCCCGGCATCCATTCCTGGCCGTAGCGTTGCATCTTCCATTCCGGCGTCGGAATCAGCCCGCTCAATTCGCCGTCCAGATCGATGCCCGTCTTGCGCCCGCCGCCGAGCAGCTGCGCATACTTCGCGATGCGCTCGATGCCCAATTGTACCGACAACTTATAATAGTAAATATCGCAACTACGCATCAGGCTGACCATCAGCGGCACCCAACCATGGCCTTTTTCATTGTGGCAACGGAAGAAGCGGTCGCCGAATTTCCACTGCCCGCGGCATTCGAAGGTCGTTTGCGGCGTGATTTCCTTTTCCTGCAAACCGGCCAGCGCCGAAACCACCTTGAACGTCGAACCCGGTGGATACATGCCGCCGATGACTTTGTTTTGCAGCGGCTTGAGCGAATCGTTGGCCAGCGCGTCCCACTGCGCCTGCGTCAGGGGCTGGTTGAACAACTCCGGATCGAAACTCGGCGCGCTGTACATCGCCAGCACCTGACCGTTACGCGGATCCAGCGCCACCACCGATCCGGCGTAGATGCCCATCGCCCGCGCCGCCGTTTCCTGCAACTCGACGATCAGGTTCAGCTCCAGATCCTTGCCGGGCAGGGCGGGCGTGTATTCCAGCGCGCGAATGCGGTGCCCGCGCGCGTCTTCCTCGACCTTGCGCAGGCCGAATTCGCCGCGCAGATATTGTTCGTAAAACGATTCGACGCCGAACCGACCGACGCGGTCGCCGGCGCGATACCCGGCATATTCCGGCGCCTCCAGGCGATCCTGGTCGATCTCGCCGGTGTAGCCGACGATATGTGCGAAGTAACGTCCGTACTTGAAGGTGCGCTTGCCGACCTTCTCGATGCGCAACGGATACTCGTGCCCCTGATAAAACATCGACAGCGTTTCGATGCGCGCCAGTTCGTCACGCGTGATGTCCTCTTTGATCTTGATCGTCGTGCGGTTTTTATTCCCGTCCATCCGGCTTTGGATGACGCCCAGATCGAGTTCGACTTTCCCGGCGAGATTGCGCAGGTAATCCATTTCCTCGCCTTCGTTTACCGCGCGGGGATTGAAGAGCAGGTCGAACGACGGCCGGTTGTCCACGATCAAATCGCCGAAGCGGTCTTTGATCATGCCTCGCGAACCGGTAATACGGTAGGCGCGAATGCGGTTGGCTTCGCTGCGTTCGGTGAGCTTCGATCCTTGGATGATCTGCAAAAACCACAGACGCCCCAGCAGAATGAGAAAGGCGACGATCACCGCCGTCATATAGATGTTGAGGCTGCGTCCGTAAGATTTTTCCGGGGAGGTTTGCTCAACCACTTAGAACACCCCAATGCGTCCCATAAAGCGGTCGGAATAATCGTCTTCCGTCCACAGGTCGATGCGTTCGAGCAACGATACAATGGGAATCGCCAACACGCCGTTCCAAATCATCTGCCGCCAGGTCGAATCCCAGATCAACGCGGCCAGGTCCGGTTGCGGATCCAGCGTGCGCAGGATCACGAATTGCAACAGCTTCGCCAGCGCGGTCATCGCCACGACGATCAGCAGTTGGAACGGATAGCTGCGCATGTAAAAGCGGCGGCCGCTCAGGCGCGAGAGGAAAAAGGACGCCGTATAAATCACCGCGAACATGCCCGGTTGCAGGCCGTAAAGCGCGTCGATGCAGATGCCCAACACGAACGCGAGCAACGGGCCGATCAGCCGGTTGCGGTAGATGCCCGAGTAGACGATCAAAATGAAAAGGAAGTCCGGCGAGCCGAATGGAATACTCATGCGCCAGATCGATTGTGCGATGATCAGCAGAAAGCCGACGGCAAGAAAAAGGAAAAACTTCTTCATCGCAGCAGCTCCATCATTCCGTGTCCGCCGGGTAGAACGGCCACTTCCTCCAGCGCGTCCAAATCGACCGCCGGTTGAATGTCCGTTTCCTGCAGCACGCCGTAGTCGCCGCGCGTCACGCCCGCGATCACGCCGATCGGCAAGCCCTTGGGAAACACGCCGCCCAGACCCGAGGTGATCAACCGGTCGCCCTCGGCCACGTCCACGCCCGATTCCAGGTACTCCAGCGCGCAGGCGTCGGCCCCACGGCCGAAGACCATCGCCCGCGTGCGCGTGCGTTGAATGATGGCGTCGATACGTGCGCTCGCGTCGGTGATCAACACGACCTTCGCCGCGTTGGGCACCGCCCCGGCAATGAAGCCGACCAGCCCCTCGGGCGCAACCGCGCTCATACCGACCTGTACGCCGTCCATCGTCCCGGCGTCGATGAGCATGGTGCGAAATTCGGCGTTGTTGCTGCGCCCGATCACCCGCGCGAAGGCCACCGGTTGCTGCTCGTTGCTTTTGAGTTGCAGCAGCGTCTTCAGGCGCTCGTTTTCGGCGCGCAGTTCGTCGCCGTCGGTGATCAACCCCTTGAGCTCGCGGTTTTGCAGACGCAATCGCGCGTTGGATTCCTTCAGGTCGACCAGATAGAGGTACTTGGAAATCAGCAGCGCCGATTTGGCGAAAGGCCAGGAAAGGATCTTATAGATCGGCGTATAAACGACCAGGATGACTTTGTCGAAAAAATTCAGTTGGGTCTTGTGGCGAAGTCCGCCGCTGAGCAGATGCAACCCGATCAGCACCAGCAGCAAGACAAGCATGAGCACGCGATGTTGCGTGAAGAACTGAAACATGGATCGCTAATGCCCTCTATCCCGCTTCGCCACAGGGATGGGAGACGAAAGATTAATTTTGAATGCTGACCCGCCGCAGCAGATCCAACTCGTCCAGCGCCTTGCCCGTGCCCAGCACCACCGCGGCCAGCGGATCGTCGGCGATGGTAATCGGCAGTCCCGTTTCTTCGCGTAGGAGAATGTCCAGGTGCTTGAGCAACGCGCCGCCGCCGGTCAGGACGATTCCCTTGTCCACGATGTCCGCGGCCAATTCGGGCGGCGTGCGCTCCAACGCCACGCGCACCGCGTTGACGATCGTATTGATCGGCTCGATCAGCGCTTCGTGAATTTCGTCGCTGTTGACCTCGATCGTCTTGGGAATGCCGGCCACCAGATCGCGGCCCTTGACCGCCATGGTCATCACTTCGTCGGTCGGGTAGGCCGTGCCGATGGTCATTTTGATCCGCTCGGCCGTCGATTCGCCGACCAGCAGATTGTACTTGCGTTTGAGGTACTGCATGATCGCGATGTCCATCTTGTCGCCGGCCACGCGCACGCTCTGGCAATGCACCAGCCCGGCCAGACTGATCACCGCCACTTCGGTCGTGCCGCCGCCGATGTCCACGATCATGTTGCCCGACGGCTCGGTGATCGGCAGACCCGCGCCGATCGCCGCTGCCATCGGCTCTTCGATCAGATACACCTCGCGTGCGCTGGCGCTGATTGCGCTTTCCTTCACCGCGCGCTTTTCCACTTCGGTGATGCCGTAGGGAATGCAGATGATGATGCGCGGGCGCACCAGCGTCTTGCGGTTGTGCGCCTTGCGGATGAAGTAGCGCAGCATTTCGCGCGTGACCTCGAAGTCGGCGATCACGCCCTCGCGCATCGGCCGGATGGCGACGATGTTGCCCGGCGTTTTGCCAACCATCATCTTCGCCTCTTTGCCCACGGCCAGCACGCGTTTGATGCCGCGCACATCCTTTTGCACCGCGACCACGGAGGGTTCGGAAAATACAATTCCCCGTCCCTTGACGTAGACCAGGGTATTGGCGGTGCCCAGGTCAATCGCCAGATCGTTGGAGAACATCCCAATAAAATAGTCGAAGATCATAGAATGATCCTGTTGTCCTCGGTAAAATAATAGGGGGCCTGTATACCCAAAAAACCCCGGTAATACAACCCTTGCTAGCTTGTTCCGAACATGCCGGGGCTGTCAAGTTCAAATTTTTCATACCCTTTGGACAACTTTTCCAGAATTTGGTTCAGGTTTACGGTTGCTTATTGACCAAATCGACGGCCCTGTGCCAAGATTCGCCGCATGTCGAGAGCACAAAAAATCTGGTTGATTTCGGCGATTCTGCTCGTCTTGACGGCCGCGTGGTTCCGGTTCGACAGGCTGGACCTCAAGCCGATCCATCACGACGAATCGGTCAACTACTCCTTTACCAAGAAATTGGTGAACGACTTCAATTACGCTTATAATCCAAGCGCTTATCATGGTCCGTTTCTGTATTTCATCGCCATGCCGGCCGCTTGGCTGGCTGGATACTCGAAGATCGCCATGCGCTTCACGCCGACGCTTTTCGGCCTGCTCGCAGTCATTTTTCTGCTGGCGCAATACCGGTTGATCGGCCGCCCGGGCGCGCTGTTGGCCGCCGCCATCCTGGCCTTGAGCCCAGCCGACGTTTATTTTTCCCGCACGTTTATTCACGAAGTATACTTTTCGTTCGCCACCGTCGGCATGTTCTGGACCTTCCTCGCCGCCGCCCGCCGGGCCACCGCCGCCAACGTGATCGGCTTCTGGATGTTTCTGACCATCGCTTTTGCCGTCAAGGAAACCGCGTCGATCAGCGTGATGGCCTTCGGCGCGGCGGTGATCGTTCTGTGGCTCGGGAACGTCGCGACCGGCAAGCGCAACGAAGAGTTCGAACCACGCAACTTGTTTCACGGACAATACCTGCTCTGGGCCGCCGGCCTGTCGTTGACCATTTGGATTCTTCTGTTTACCAGCTTCCTGACCAATCCCAACGGCATCGTCGACTTCTTCAAAGCCTATCTGCCGTGGCTGGATACCGGCTTTCGTGAAAAACCGCACGCCAAACCGTGGACCTACTTTTTCATAATGCTCGGCAAGTACTACCTGCCGGCATTGCCCTTCGCCGCCTGGGCGATTGGGCGCGGCCTGTGGAAGCGGCAGACGCAGACGATCTCCCTGATCGTCATCGCCGTCGTCACGCTCGCCGTCTACTCGCTGATCCCCTACAAAACGCCTTGGTGCGTACTGACGATCGGTCTGACCTGGATCATGCTGGGCGCGGTCGGCTTCACCGATCTGTGGGAACTGGCGCGGCCGTTGCCCTGGCGCATCACGCTCGGCGTGCTGATTCTCGCCGGGCTGACGATCTATGGGCTGGCGTCGTATCGCCTCAACTTCGAGGAATACGACGACAACGATTACAAGATCGTCTATGTGCAGACCCTGCGCGGTTACGAGGAAATGCTCCCGGTGCTCGCGCAGGTGGCGACGGCATATGAAGGCAAAAAGGATCTGCCGATCTTCATGACCTTCGGCGCGAAAAATCCCGGCCGGCCGTACCTGCATCACTACAAGGGACTGCGCGTGCAAAAAAACGATCTGCCGAAAAAGATCACCGCGCCGGTGGTGATCGTGCGCAGCAATGAATACGACGAATTGGCCGAACGGCTCACCGGTGATTATCATTCGGAAACCTACCCGGTGTTTCCGGGCTGGTGGATCTACCTGCTGGTCAAGGAGGACTTGTGGCAAAAGACGTTTCCCGCGACGACGACCGACTGACACATCCGACGCTCATCACGCTGGCCAACGGCCTGCGCGTCGTGTTGCAACGCACGACCTTTGCGCCGGTGGTGTCCATGGCGATGTGGGTCGAGGTCGGTTCGGCCGATGAACTGCCCGCCGAAGCGGGTTTGGCCCACCTGCACGAACACATGATTTTCAAGGGCACCGCCCGGCGCGGCGTCGGCCAGATCGCCGCCGAGGTCGAAGCCGCCGGCGGCGACATCAACGCCTTTACCAGCTTTGATTCCACCTGCTACTACCTGACCGTGGGAAAAGACGAAACGGCGATCGGTCTCGACATTCTTGCCGATGCCATCTTTCAACCCGCATTCGCCGCCGACGAATTGAAAAAAGAAATTCAGGTCGTGCTCGAGGAACTGGCCATGTACCGCGACTTACCCAATTCGCACCTGGCCGAGTCGACCTGGGACAAAGTCTTCGCCGTTCATCCCTACGGTCGGCCGATCATCGGCACGCGCAAGGTGCTGCAAGGCTTGCGTCGCAAAGACGTGCTGGCGTTCTATCGCCGCCATTACCAACCGCGAAATCTCGTGCTTGCCGTCGCCGGCGATTTCGAACCGGAAAAAACGTTGCGGTTGATTCATCGCCTGTTCGGCAAACCGCAGGCCGCTACGACGAAACGACGCCTGCGTCCGGACGAACCGCTGCAGAAAAAATTCCGCGGCCTCGTGCTGCGCGATCCCATTCACGAGGCGCATCTGTACCTGGCCTTTCCCGGCCCGGCGTGGAACCAGCCCTTCGCCGCCGAGCTCGACATCCTGGCCACCATCCTCAGCGCCGGCGAAAGTTCGCGGCTCGAGCATCGCGTCAAATCGGTGCGGCAGTTGGTCTTCGACGTATCCACGCATTTATTCGCGCCGAAGGATCCCGGCCTGTTTGCCGTTGACGCTACCACCACGGCCGAAAAAGTGCGCCCCGCGTTGAGCGAAATTCTCCACGAGCTTTATCGCCTGCGTGAGCAGTACGTTACCGCGCCCGAGTTGGCGCGTGCGAAAAAACTGGTCGAGGCTTCCTTCGTCGGTCGGCGCGAGACGGTCGGCGGCATCGGGCAGGGGCTCGGCTATTCGGTGATCCTCACCGGCGACATTCATCTCGAAGACCTTTATCTCGAACAGATGCGGCACGTCACGCGCGATTCCTTGCGGCAGGCGGCCTACGAAATTTTCCGCCACGAACGGCTGACCGGATCGGTGCTGCTGCCCAAAGGCGAGAAGATGTCGCTACGCGAAATCGAATCGATCGCACGGCCGATTTATCTCCGGTTTCCGGGCGTCGCAAGCCGGGCGAAATCCGCCGCTGCGACGGTCGCCGAGAATCCGTCGTCACCCGCCAAACGCAAACGGCGTAATCGCTTACTCCGCACCGTGTTGCCCAATGGCCTACGCTTGGTGGTCAACGAAACGCACCACGCGCCGCTGGTGTACATTCGCACCGGCATGCTCGGCGGATTGCGCTATGAGCCGCCGCAACTGGGCGGCCTGTCCGGACTGACCGCTCGCTTGCTGGCGCGCGGCACGACGGAAAAATCGGCGCTGCAATTCGCGCGCGAGGTCGATGATCTGGCGGCCGGCGTGCGCGGTGTTTCCGGATTCAACACCATCGGCATCGCCGGCGATTTTCTGGCCGTCGATTTCGCCAAGGGCATGCAATTGGTGGCCGAGGCTTCGCGGCGGCCGGCGTTTTCACCCACGGAAATCAAGCGCCAGAAGCAGATGGTGCTGGGCCGCATCGCGCAACGCAAAACCAATTTGCAGGCGCTGGTGCGCGACCTGTTCGCCGAAAAACTCTACGGCGAGCATCCATACGGGCGCACGCTGCTGGGCAATGAGCGCACCGTGCCGGCGATTAAGCGAAACGACATTCAAGCCTACTGGGACGCCCTGCTGGATCCGGCGAATCTTGTAATTTCCATTTCCGGCGACGTGGAATATGAACGTGCGTACGATCTGGTCGGCGAGGCTTTCGGCGATCTGCCGCCTACCGGCTTTGCGCCGCTGACGCACTCCGAGCCGGTCGCGCCCAACGGCTTGGTGTTCGCTGAGCGCGTCATTCCCAAAGAACAGGCGCACATTCAGATCGGCTGGCTCGGCTGCAACATCGGCTCGCGTGACGAAGTGGCTCTGCAACTGCTCAGCGCCGCGTTGTCCGGGCAGGGCGGTCGCCTGTTCCTCGAGCTGCGCGATCGGCGCAATCTTGCCTACAGCGTTTACAGCTTCCAGCAGGACGGCGTGGAGCGCGGGGCGTTCGGCGTGTACATCGCCACCGGCAACCAGTCCGCCGACCTGGCATTGACCGCGATGCGAGAGGAGATCGACCGTGTGTTGCATGAGCCGCCGCGCGGCCGCGAACTGCAGCGAGCCAAGCGTTATCTAATCGGCAGTCATCGATTGCATTTGCAGACCAACGCCAGCCTCGCGCAGACCGTCGGACTCAATGAACTGCTCGGGCTCGGTTACCGTGTGCACGAACGTTTCGCCGCGCAAGTGCAGCGACTCACCGACGAGGATATCGCCCGGGTGACGCGTCGATATTTAAGTGCGGAAAATATGGTGGTGGCGATTATTCGCGGGTAGCGTTCTCCGCCAGTTCCGCTTCGAGTTTCGCGAGCGCCTCGTGGACGATCCGCTCCGCCGTTTCACGATCCTCCGACCACAGCGACAAGGTGATCTTTAAACCGTCGGCGTCGCCGAAGTAGGTCGGATTCGTCTTTACGTACAGGCCCGGATACTCCGCGCTCAATTTCTGCGCGATGCGCGTCAGCAACGATTCGTCCTGCTCGTCGGTGGGGAAGGTCACCTCGGCGAAACCGCTGCGGCCGAACAACTTGGCGAGAAACTCGCTGGCCGCCAGATCGAACATGGCCCAGATTTCGCGCGGCACGCCGGGGAAGCAAAACACCGTCATGCCGTCCCAATCCAATCGCACGCCCGGCGCCGTGCCGACCGGATTGTCAAACCACTGCGCGCCCGCCGGGATATGCGCCATCTTCTCGCGCTCCGGCGTCAGGCCGCCGACCGGCACGTGCCCTTCGAGGTGCAGGTCGTCGTATTTTTCCTCGATGAACTGCAGCGCTTGCGGATCGGCAAGCAGTTCCACGCCGGCCGCAGCAGCCAGGCCGGCCAGGGTCATATCGTCGAACGTCGGCCCCAGGCCGCCGGTGATCAGCAGCACGTCGGCACCGTTTTTCTTGGCGGTTTGAATTTCCCCGGCGATCGCCTCGACGGCGTCGTCGACGATGGCGATGCGGCTCAAACGTCCGCCCAGGGTCGAAACCCGGCGGGCGATCCAATTGGCGTTGGATTCCAGCGTACGACCGGTCAACAACTCGCGTCCGACCGCCAAAACTTCCACTCGCGGCATTTTGCTTCTCCTGAGGTTTTTTCCAATATACGACGGTTGCAGTTTTGATACAATAAGTTCATGGACAAATTGGAGTGGAAATTCGCATCGATTCTCGACGACAATCGTCACGGCGCCACCAGCGTCACGTCGGCGGCGGTCGATTTCCTGATCGCCATCTGCCGCCGCACCGACACCACGCCGGAACAGTTGCTGGAATACACCGATCGTCTGCGCCGGGCGCACGCCAGCATGGCCGAGATCATCAACCTCGGCGAAGACCTACGCGAGTGCGTCGCCGACGGTATGGACCGCGCCGCGCTGCTGGTTTATCTCGATGCCTATCAAAAACAGACGATCGCGGCGATGGAACAGGCGGTGGCGACCGCCGTGCGGCACTTCTACGATTTTCGCTGCGTGGCCACGCTTTCGCGCAGCCGCATGGTGCGCGAGGTGCTCGCCAAAACCGGTGCGCGCATCATCATCGCCGAATCGCGCCCGCTGAACGAGGGCGTCGATCAAGCCGTCATGCTCAGCGAAGTCGGACTGCAGGTCAGCGTCGTGGCCGACGCGCTGTTGCCCGCGATTCTCGTCGAGCAAAAAGTCGACGCGGTGCTCGTCGGTTGCGATGCGTTGCTGCCCTCCGGCCTGGTCAACAAAGCGGGCACCTACGCCCTGGCCCTGGCCTGTCACGAGGCGAATATTTTCCTGGCTGCGGTCCTCACTTCGCGCCGTCATCTATCCGCCGAACGTGCCGCCTTGTTCGCCATGAACGATCATGCCGCCAAAGAATTGGACTTGCCGGCCAAGCTCGCCCCGGCGGCCATCAATCGCTATTTCGACGTGACGCCCTTACCGCTGATTTCCATCGCCTTCAGCGAACAGGGCGCGTTTCGCCCCGCGGAAAGGATCATGTTGCGGTAATGGTCGATCTGCATATTCACACCGACGCCAGCGCCGACGGCCAACACACGCCGGCGGATATTTTCGAGATGAGCCACGCTCTCGGCCTGCGCTGCATCGCCTTCGCCGATCACAACACACTTGCATCGTTGCCGGTCGGTTTCGAATTGTCGCAGAAAACCGGCGTCGAGTTCATTCCGGCCGTCGAGATCAACACCGAGCTCAACGGCGTGGATATCCACATGCTCGGCTACGGCGTAGATCCGTTCGACAAACCGACAAGCGCCTGGTTCGCGGATATCGCTGCCGTCTTCGCCGAAATCGCCCATCGACGCACACGGCGCTTCAACGATCTGGGCCTCGAACTGACCTGGGAACGCGTGCACAAACACGCCGGCGGCAAGATGCCCACCGCGTCGAGTTTCTACGAGGCGATCGTGGAGAATCCGGCGAATCATCATCATCCGCTCATCGAGCCCTATCGCACCGGTGCGAAATGCGACAACCGCTACGTTCATTTCTATTTCGAGGTGCTGGCCAACGGCGGACCGGCCGACGTCGGCGATGCCGCGCTGCCGGCGCTGGACACCATCGCCCGCTTGCGCTCCTTGCACATCCTGCCGGTGGTCGCCCATCCGCGCGATCTGAGCGAAGCGGCGTTGCGCGAGATGATCGTCGCCGGGCTGTTGGGCGTCGAAGCCTACTGCTCCTACCACGACGCCCCCCGGGGTGCGCACTGGCGTTCTCTGGCCGATCGCTACGGTTTGCTGTACACCGCCGGCAGCGACTTTCACGGCCGGGCGATCAAGGCGGCTGTCAAGCTGGGCGAAATCGAGCATAATGATTATATTGTCGCTCAACGGCTGCGCGAGGCGATCGCCGCGCTGGCGTGAACTTGCCCGGCCGCAACGAACAGTGTACAAACCGATAAAAATAGAAACGTGGGAGAAGAGATGGACATTACCCGCCGCCAAATGTTGCAGATGATTGCCGCGACCGGCGTGGTCGTCACCGCGCCGCCGTTGACCGAACTCGCCATGGCCGCCGCCGATCCGCGCGTGGTCGCCTTTAAGGGCGAACAGGCCGCCACCGTGCGCAAGATCGTCGAGCGCCTCGGCGGCATCAATAAATTTATCTCCAAGGGCGACAAGGTCGTCATCAAGCCGAACATGGGCTTCGCCACCGCGCCGCTGCGCTCGTCCAACACCGACACCGTCGTTATCCGCACGCTCGCCGAACTGGCCTTGGAGGCCGGCGCGAAGCAGGTGCAGGTACTGGACAATCCCGTGCATCCCGCGCCGTTGTGCAAGGTGCGCAGCGGCATCGTCGAGGCGCTGGCCGGGCTCGACGACGTGTTCGTACAATGGGTGAAAAACGAAAAATTTTTCGGCGACGTCGTCATCCCCAACGGGCGGCAGCTCAAACGCACGCAGGTGATGAAGGCGATTCTCGAATGCGATGCGCTGATCAACGCGCCCATGGCTAAAAGCCATGGCGGCGCGATCGTCTCCATGGGTCTGAAAAACTGGATGGGTGCGGTCAAGAACCGACAGGAATGGCATTCGACCTTCAACATGCACCAGGCCATCGCCGATTTCGGAACCTACATCTACAACGAAAAACGACTCAAGTTCACCATTCTCGACGCCACGCGCGTGCTGGCCACCGGCGGCCCCGGCGGGCCCGGCGAGGTGCGCCATCTGCAGACGATCATCGGCGGCTTCGATCCGGTCGCCATCGATTCCTTCGGTTTGTCGCTGTCGAGTTGGAACGGTAAAAACTACAAGCCGCATCAGGTTCCCTACATTAAAATCGCCGAGGAAATGGCCCTGGGTAGCTCCGATTTAAGCAACCTGCGTTCGGCTTGAGGAGGTTTATGAAACTGCGCCGCGCCGTACAACTGCTGTTTCTCGCGTTGTTCGCGGTGCTCATCGCGCTGACCACGTTTCCCCTAAAGGCCAGGCTGCCGGTCGATTTGTTTTTGCGTCTCGATCCGTTGTTGCTCATCGGCGCGAGCATCGCCGCGCGCACCGTTGTCGGCGGTTTGTTCGCCGCGATCGTTATGCTCGCGCTTACTGCGTTGCTCGGCCGTTTTTTCTGCGGCTGGATCTGCCCCCTGGGCACGACGATCGAACTGACCGACGATCTGCTCTACAAACGGCGCAAACGCCGCTGGCCCAACGCCCAACGCGTCGGACGCGGCCTCAAGTATGTCAACCTGATCGTCATTCTCGTCGCCGCCGCCTTCGGCTACGGACTGACCTTTCTGCTCGATCCCATTGCCTTGTTCACGCGCGCCGCGACATATCTGTTGCATCCAGCCGCGATGTTGCTGGCCAATGCCGGGCTCGACGTGCTGCGCCCCGTCGCCTTGAAAGCCGATTGGGTGAGGCTCTATTACGCCGATTTGCATCAGCCGCTTTTTTCGTCCGGCTCGCTGGCCGCGGCGATCATCTTCATCACGATCCTCATGTTCAACCGTCTGCAGCGCCGTTTCTGGTGCCGCAGTCTCTGTCCGTTGGGCGCGCTGCTGGGCTTGTTCGCGCGCCTTTCGCCGGTGCGGCGACAGGTCGGCGCGACTTGCGATCACGACGGCAAATGCAAACGCACCTGCGAAACCGGCGCGATTTTCGACGACGAATTTCAATACGATCCGGCCGAGTGCATCCTGTGCTGGAATTGCGTCGACGATTGCCACCTGGGCGTGACGGCCTTCCGTTTTTCTTCGCCGCTGCCGCGTTTGGCGCAACCGTTGGATGTCGGCCGGCGTCGTTTTCTCGTCGGGTTGGCCGGCGGCGCGTTCGGCGCGTTGCTCTTTCGCTCCAATCCGGCGCGGGCAGCGCGTCCCGACAAGCTGCTGCGTCCCCCGGCCGCGTTGCCCGAAGACGATTTCCTCAAGCGTTGCATTCGTTGCGGTCAGTGCGTCAAAGCTTGTCCGACCAATACGCTGCAACCCGATTGGGGCGAGGGCGGCCTCGAAGGCCTGTGGGCTCCGCGTCATCAGATGCGTCTGGCCGGTTGCGATCAGGGGTGCAACGTATGCGGACAGGTATGCCCGACCGGCGCGCTGCGCGACGTGCCGCTGTACCAGAAACGTTACGCGAAAATCGGCACGGCGATCATCGATCAACAACGGTGCGTCGTCTGGGCCGCCGATAAATTTTGTCTCGTCTGCGACGAAGCGTGCCCGTACAACGCCATCTACTTCGCCGAAAACGAACAGGGTAAGCGCCGACCCTACATCGACCGTCGTCACTGCAACGGCTGCGGCCTATGCGAGTCGGTGTGCCCGGTGGACGGACAGGGCGCGATAAACGTTTATCCCGACGAGCAGATCCGCCTGGCGCAAGGCGATTACGCCGACGAAGCGCGACGGCGCGGTTTCCTTTTTGAGCATGGCGTCGCCGAGGATAAAATCCTGCCCGTCGGCGACGACAGATCGGAAGAGCACACGTCTGAACTCCAGTCACCGAATACGAT
>CALBTQ010000618.1 GCA_937967875.1 uncultured Pseudomonadota bacterium | reverse complement strand
CCACCGAGATCTACACTCTTTCCCTACACGACGCTCTTCCGATCTCATCGGTGTGGCCATGACGATGCCCTCCAGGTCGCACGGCTGATGGACGATCAATTCGGCGTCCAGATCGCCCGCGCGACGCAGCTTGGGCCAATGGACCTTCAGAATGCGCCGGTCCGGCTCGCGGACGAACTGCATCCACAATTTGCCGGCGCGAAATTCGACGTCGCCCGTTTCGCTGGAAACCGGCAGCGCACAGCCCTTGCCCAGGGGCGTCACATGAATGCCGTCGAGTAGCCGGTTGTTGCGGAAATCGATGTAATAAACGAACACCAGCCCGATATAGCCGATGTGCGAAACGCAGCAGGAGAAGAAATACTCGGGCGTCGTCGTACCGTAATAATCCCACTCCTTCAGGCGCAGGCGATTGGCCCACGGCCAGGGGAACCGCCGCACGTTTTCCGGATTGTAGGTGAGTACCGGCCGCTTGCTGTACCCGCACGCGGTCAGCCGGCCGGCATCGTCAAGCAGCATGCCCGCTTCGGTGATTTCATGTTGGATCATGTGATTTCCCCATTTCGATCTGAGAGGATATTTATAACCGGAAAAACCGGAGAAAGGCAAAGACGGATCAACCTCGATAAAAGCTACTGAGCCGACTCCTTTTTTGTTGAATGGTGGGAAAACCTTTATTATAAGGAAAGGACACCAAATTCCTTTATCAAGTTATTATCGAGGTATTGAATGCAAGGCTTTGACAATGAGAAATATTTGCAGGCTCAGGCCAACGCCATCTTGGAACGTGTCGATCGCTTTTCCGGAAAACTGTATCTGGAATTCGGCGGCAAGCTGCTGCAGGACTTTCACGCAGCGCGGGTACTACCGGGGTACGATCCCGATGTAAAGGTCAAATTGCTGACCCGGTTGAAGGATGTATTGGAAATCATTTTCTGCATTCATGCCGGCGATATCGAAAAAGGGCGCATTCGCGGCGACTTCGGTTTGACCTACGATATGGCCACCTTGCGCACCTTCGACGATCTGGAAGATTTCGGTTTTAACATTTCCGCGGTGATCGTGAATCGCTTTCGCGGTGAAAAAAGTGCGCAACGATTTATCGACTTCATCAAGTCACGCGATATTCCCGTATATACGCAACCGGAAATTCAAGGGTATCCGGCCGACGTAGAGAAGATCGTCAGTGAAGACGGTTACGGCCGCAATCCGTTCATCGAAACATCCAAACCGCTGATTATCGTCACCGGCGCGGGGCCGGGAAGCGGCAAAATGTCAACCGGATTGTCACAGGTCTATCACCACAACTTGCACGGGCAGACGGCGGGATTCGCCAAATTCGAAACGTTTCCCATTTGGAATCTGCCGCTGGATCACCCGGTAAACCTTGCTTACGAAGCGGCCACCGCCGATCTGCGCGACCGCAACCTGGTCGATCCTTTCCACCTGGCGGCGTACAACACGACCGCGGTCAATTACAATCGCGACATCGAAAACTTTTCGATCATGAAGGCGATCATCGACCGCCTGGGCGACCATACGCCCTTGGCCGAATACCGCAGTCCCACCGATATGGGCGTCAACATGGCCAAGGAAGGGATCGTCGACGACGAGGTCGTGCGCGAGGCGGCCCGCCAGGAAATCATTCGCCGCTACTTCCGTTACAATTGGGAATTCAAACGCGGCATCGAGAACAAAGAAACGGTGGAGATCGCCACCCGGCTGATGCAACAAGTCGGGGTCAAGCCGATCGATCGACCGACCGTCAAAGCCGCTCGCGCCGCGGCGGAAAAAGCCCAAGAAGTGGGCAAAGGAAATCGCGAAGTATTTTGCGGCGCGGCCATCGAACTGCCGAATGGGGAAATCGTCATCGGCATGAACACGCCGTTGCTGCACGCCGAATCGGCGGCGATCCTCAACGCCATGAAAAAACTGGCGCGTATTCCCGAGGAAATCGACCTGTTGCCGGAAATGATCATCAGCAACATCGCCAAGTTGAAAAAAGATGTTCTCAACGGTAAAGCGGCGAGTTTAAACGTCGAAGAAGTACTGGTGGCTTTAGCGATCAGCGCCACCGCCAATCCTACGTGCGATTACTGCATTCAAAAGCTCAAGGAATTGGCCGGCTGTGAAATGCACTCCACGCATGTGATCGGCAAAGGTGATGAAAACGGATTGCGCAAACTGAACTTGAACATCACCACCGACGTGCTGCCCACCTCACGTGGTTTTTATTATTAGGTACGGGCGGAGAAACTGGCCAGCAGGCAATCGACAGCATAGAAGTACAGTTCCTCGTGGTGTTCTTCGGCCAGGATCGTGTTCTGCAATTTTCGAAATTGCAACATACCGTGCAGGTTCGACCACAGCACCAGCGCGCAACGGTGCGCCGACCGCTCGTCGTGATGCGGCGTCAATTCGCGAATCGCTCCGGCGGCGATAGATAAAATGCGGTCGCCGTGTTTGTCGATGCGTTGCTTTAGTTCGTCGGGAAACACCATTTCCGGCGCGGTGAGAAAGTAATTCATCACATCGAAATAATTCTGATGCCGCCGGGCGAAGGCCAGGTACGCCTCGGCGATCAGCCGCAGCCGCTCGGGCGGCGTCTGTCCTTGCGCGTCGGCTGCGACGATCAACTCGTGCAGCAGGTCGAGCCCCTCTTCCTGCAACGTAGCGAATAAATCCTCTTTGTTCTGAAAATACAGATACAGCGTGCCCACGCTCAATTCGGCGGCGCGGGCGATTTTATTCATGGTGACGGCGGCCAGTCCGTGCTTGAGTAAAATAGCGCGCGCGGCGTCGACGATCTGCTCGCGCCGTTGTTCCTTTTCACGCTGCCGCCGTTCCTTCGCGCTCATGCGCCGCCCCCCGTCAATAGGTATACAATCCGGTCAGCGGACCGAGAATGGCGATCACGGCCGTGATGATGATCGTCATCACGATCGACATCACGACGCCGGATTTGGCGAAATCCATGATCGAGAAATAGCCCGACGTATAGGGAATGATGTTCGTCGGGGTCTGCGTCACCAGGATGATTCCCAGCGAGGAAGTGAACGCCGCCGGGCACACCAGGATCCATGGATGAATGTCGAACGCCTGCG
>CALBTQ010000617.1 GCA_937967875.1 uncultured Pseudomonadota bacterium | reverse complement strand
CCACCGAGATCTACACTCTTTCCCTACACGACGCTCTTCCGATCTGACCATGCCGGCCAGGTTGTTGCTGTTGTAAAACAGCTTGCCCTTCTGTCCGCAGATGCCGTCGGAAGTGACGCGAAAATGGATGTCGGACATCACCGCCGCCGGATTGAACGGCAGATTGACCTCGGTGGGGAACTCAAAGGAATTGACATAATAGATATTGTACAGATACGCGGACGGCGTTTTGATTTTCCAGAGCATCATCTGGTTGGCGGTGGCGCGCACGATGCGCACCGGTCCGTCGATCCAGCCCAAGGTGCGGCTGACGAACTCGTTTTCGTTTTTTTCGATTTTAACCATGCCGCCCAGCGTGGTGGCGGAAAAACGGACCTTCAACCGGTCGACGATGTCGGTGTTGTCGCCGCCGCCGGCCGGCTTGACCGACAAGTGGCCGATCGACAGCAACGCCTGCTGATGAAAGCCCATCTGATAGCGCAGGGTGTCGATGAAGGTGCGCGTGTTGTCGTAGACGACGTAATCGCCCGTGCTCAACGGCGGCGGATTCGTTTCGTAACGCGCCAGGTACACCCAGGCCTTGCCGCCGTCGGCCGGATCGCTGATCGTCAGTTCCGCCACGGCCGTCGGCTGGTTGGGCAACGCGCTTTTCGCGCCCTGGTCGCCGGTATCCGAGGCCATGAAGACCAGTTCGTCGTTGTCGTCGAACACGCCGTCGTCGGCCTGGCGATCGTTGCCCGCGGTCAGCGCGTATTTCCCGTTTTTCAGCTTCTCGTCGATCTGGAAGGGAATCGGCACGGCCTGCCCCTGGGCGAAGCGGAAAGCGCGCACCTGGGCGATCGGCCAGCCCATCGCCGCGGGAAGCGTGCGTCCGGCGACGATGATCTGATCTTCGCTGCGCTGCAGCGATTTTTGTCCGCCGGCGGCCGTTACCGAAACTACGGCCAGGGCGAGAATCGACAACAGGCACAGCACGAGCAACGGGAAATGAAATTTGCGCATCGACGGCTCCTTGTGCGAAGTCGCTCAAGGGTAACAGAGGCATCGAGCAGGGTAAACCGTCATCGGCGGATCGCCCGACAGTTCGTTGACGGTCGGGCATGGTCCATGTATGTTTGGTGAAAACGAACACGAGGGTGCAACCGATGCCGGCAACCGTATATTTCAGTTCGATGCGCGCCGATCTGCGCCGCAATCTTTTCGCCAAACTCGATCGGATGATCGAAAAAATGGCGATGCGCGAGGCGTTCGACGAGTCGCACATCGTGGCGCTGAAACTGCATTTCGGCGAAGCGGGAAGTTCGGCGTTCATTCGACCGGTGTTCATCCGCCATCTGGCTCAAGCAGCGCGGCAAACCGGCGCGCACGTGTTCGCCACCGACACCTGCACGCTCTATGGCGGCAGCCGCCGGCATGCCGTGGGACACCTGGAAACCGCGTACCATCACGGCTTCACCTACGCAACGCTCGGCGTGCCGGTGATTATCGCCGACGGGTTGCGCTCGATGGCCGCCGTGCACGTGCCCGTCGCTGGCAAACACCTCACCCAGACGCCGATCGGCGACGCCATTGTGCGCGCCGACGGAATGATCGTCGCCTCGCACTTCAAGCTGCACGAGGCGACCGGATTCGGCGGCGCATTGAAAAACCTGGGCATGGGCTGCGCCACGCGCGAGGGCAAACTGGCGATGCACTCGTCGGTCGCCCCGGTGATCGATAAAAAGCTCTGCACGGGCGACCGCATCTGCGTTCGCGCCTGCACCTTCGACGCGATCTCCATCGTTGAAAACAAGGCGGTAATCGACCGCGATAAATGCACCGGCTGCGCCGAATGCATGGGCGTTTGTCCGCATGGCGCGATCGGTGTGCGCTGGAACAGCGGCCTGGACGAATTGCAGGAAAAAATGATGGAATTCGCCGCCGGGGCCGTCGCCGGGAAAAAGGAACGTTGTTTTTATTTCAATTTCCTGACCAACGTCTCGCCGGCCTGCGACTGCTATGCGATGAGCGACGCGCCGATCGTCGCGGACATCGGCATTTTCGCCTCGCGCGATCCGGTTGCGGTGGATGCGGCCTGCGTCGACGCACCCAACAAGGCGGAGGGGCTGCAAAACGCGGCGCTGAAAGAGGCCTTCGCGCCGGGGACGGATAAAATCAAGGATATTTATC
>CALBTQ010000616.1 GCA_937967875.1 uncultured Pseudomonadota bacterium | reverse complement strand
ACCACCGAGATCTACACTCTTTCCCTACACGACGCTCTTCCGATCTAATGGAATTGTCCGACATCGAATTGATCGAGCTCAACGAAGCCTTTGCGGCGCAGTACCTGGCCTGCGAAAAGGCGCTCGGCCTGAACCGCGACATCACCAACGTCAACGGTTCGGGCATCGCCCTGGGGCACCCGGTCGGCTGCACGGGCATCCGCATCGTCATTTCGTTGCTGTATGAAATGCAGAAGCGCGATCTGACCACCGGTCTGGCCACGCTGTGCGTCGGCGGCGGCATGGGCAAAACCGTGATCGTCGAGCGGATCTAAGCGCGAAGAAAATATTGGTTCATCAAACGATCAGTCCCGACGGGGGCTGATCGTTTTTTTTCGCTTCCGGCTCGAAGAGCTTGTTCAACATGGCGCGGAAAAACTCGATCGACGAGGGTTTACGCTGTTTGTCTTCCAGCGCCAACGCCAACGCCGCGGCGCTAACGGCCGGTTCGTATTGACCGCGCACGGCCAATAAATACGCCGTGTCGCGCAAACGCTCGGCGTAAGTGAGACGGCGTTGGTCGGTGAAGAAGCGATCGATCGCCCGGTCGATTTTCGTTTCGAACTGTTCGGCGCGCTGCGCATCGTTGATCGTCAGGCCGCTGGCCGCCGTGTCCTGCAAGCTGACTTGCAAGGCGCGAATCGTTTCTTCGTCGACGATCCACCCGGCGAAATCGGTTTCGCGATGCAACCGCTCGCAGCCGCTCAGGTCGGCAAGCTTGGCCAGAACTTGCTGTCCGTCGACCACCATTTGATAGGGATGCCGGGCGGGCATCGCGCCGGCGCCGGCCATGCGGGCGTAGGCGCTGACGAATCCCGACGGCTCGCCGTGTCCGACCTGTCGTCCGAAAGCACGTACGCGCTCGATCAGAAAATACAAAAAGCCGGCCTCGACCTCAAACAACGGAATATGACGCACGCCGCGCAGATCGTCGATGAACTGCCGCATTTTTTTCCGGCTGGTTTCGTCGTAGTGGAAATGCATGATCCGGTCGCCGCCGCGCTCGTAGACCTGCAATGTGCGCACGCCGTGCGTCGCCGGCTCGTTGAGGATCAGCAAGCGTTCGTTGCGCCCGTCGACCGCCGAAACGAAACAGGCATGCACTTCCTCGACTTCCGCCGGGCGTTGGAAAAGGGGCTTTTTCGCCGCCTTGGTTTCGACGGTTACGCCCGCCTGCCGCAGGTCGTACAATGTGCGCTTGAGGCTGCGCTTGTCGTCCTTGTCCTTGGCGCGCTCCAGGCAGGCTTGCAGCGCGGCGATCTGCCGGTCGCGCGCCAGTCCGTAAAAAACGGCTTCGCGGAAGGACAGCGGCAGGGCGAGAATCTGCGTCACCGCAGCCGGATCGCTCGCCTGGCGCCACACTTCGCGCGCCGGCGGAATGCCGTCGAGAAATGCGCCATCGATCAAACCGTCCTGTTCGCGGTATTGGGCGAACAGGGCGTTGAACTCGGCCGGTTTTTCCAAAAGCGCCAGCAAGGTCGGCGCGGCTTTTTTTGCACGCTCGCGTTCGTCTAGGTAATTCATGGAGACGAATCCTACTTGAGTCTGTGGAGTGTTGTCCACTTAAACGGTGAAGAAAGAATTTTGACAACAGAATTTTGACATCCCTGGTCAAAACGGTAATGTTCTGCTACAAGGACGCACTCGTGAGCGAGTGTCAGGAGGAACGATGCGTACGACCATAACGATCATTTTAACGATTATCGCGCTGTTGTTCGCCACGGCGGCCCTGGCGACCGACGAGATCAGCGGCACGTTTCAAATCAAAGAAAACGACAAGGTGATCGGCGCCGAAAAATTCACGGTAACCTTCGAGGACGACGGGCGCGTGATCACCGAATCGCACGGCACGCTCAAGCACAGCGATAACGATGAATACAAAGACTATTCGCGGCTGCAGATGCGCGGTTTGTCCGGCCCGGTGCACAATTACCAGCGGGAAATTCTCCTGAACAATCTGCCCCGCGAATTGGGCGTCACCTACGAAAGCGATGAAATGCTCATCGAGGTGCGCGAGGGCGTGACCAAAAAGGACAAGCGGTTGCGCGTAACCCCGGCCACGCTCATTCTCGATATCGGCGTCTGGCACCAGTATCACCTGTTGATCCATCGTTATTCGCATCGAACCGGCGGCGAGCAGACGTTCATGGCCGTCATCCCCTCGGAGCTGCGCCTGGTCGAGGAAGTGAAAATCAGGCATCTCGGTTGGGAAGCGGTGGCCTTGGAAAATGGCTACTTTATGGCGCACCGCTATTTCGTCGACCGCAGCGACATGGGATTGATCATCTGGGCCGACAAGCAGGGTCAGATTTTGAAAATCGAAGTGCCGATGCTCAATCTGATCATCGAACGCACCAAATACGACGGCGAGCGCGCCGGCGAGGTCAATCCGGTTAAAGTGATCGGCGGCGATCTGCTTACCGAAGCCGTGAGTTTTGACAGCGGCGGCGCGAATCTGGCCGGCGTGGTCACCAAGCCCAAAAGTCTGGAAGGGCGCCTGCCGGCGATTCTCTTTCTTTCCACGGCCGGTCCGCAGGATCGCGACGGCAATTCGCCGATCGCCAACGTCAACACCGGCACGCAAAAAATGATGGATGCGGTCAGCAAGACCGGATTCCTCGTGCTGCGGCTCGACGACCGCGGCGTGGGGGAAAGTCAGGGCGATGTCGCCCGCACCAGCCTGTCGGTGCAGGCGTTGGACGCGGTGGCTGCTTTGGAATTCCTCAAACAACGCGCCGATGTCGATCCGGCGCGGCTGGCGATCGTCGGCCAAGGCGAGGGGGCGAACGTGGCGATCATGGTGGCCGCCAAGCGGCAGGATTTGAAAGCGTTGGCGTTGCTGGCTCCCTGTGACGTTCCGTTGTCGCAATTAGCCGAAGAGCAGATCAAGCACCGTCTCGATCTGGAAGGCAACACCGACCCGGATGCCTGGCGCCGCAATCCCATTGCAATTCTGATGAATCGCGCCCAAACGCAGCCGGACCTCGAATTTACCGTCATAGGCGGTCGTTCGGTGTATCTGGACGTTTATCGCGAATGGTTCGACATGAATCCGGTCGACGACCTGAAGAAAAGCACCGCGAAAATTCTGCATATACAGGCGGGCAAGGATTTGCAGGTGTTTCCGCAACACGCCGAAGGATTCCGCAAGGCGCTGGGCGGCAAAGCGAACTATACGTTCAAAAACTTCCCGCAGCTCAATCACTTTTTTAAACCGTCGCGCGGATCGTTGGCCGAATACAGCGATCCGTCGTTGGAAGTGGCGCCCGAATTCATTCAATATTTGACAACCTGGTTGCGCGCCAACCTGTAACCGGACAAGGCATTACCGCTCAAGAATCCCGTCGAAAACGTCGATGGTAATAATGATGCCTTTGTCGGTGACACGGGAGTGATGCATGCTCAGCCGGGATATGGCCTTTCTAACGACCCTGCTGGACTCGGTCAATGAAATCATTTTTTCATTGGACGACGATTTCCGCATCCAGTTCGTCAACAAAACCGTCACCCGCATCCTGGGCTATCACACCGCCGAACTGATCGGCAAAAACATGCAGATATTCTTCGAGGAACAATCGCGGTTCCAGCAGTTCATTGAGGATATCCGCGACGCTCTGCGCGACAAACGAATTTTCACCGAACGCATCAAACTTTTACGCAAGGACGGCAAGCCTTTCATCGGCAGCCTGTCCATTTCCGCCAGCGAACTCAAAGGCGACGCCAAACCGGCGTTGATCGGCACCCTGCACGACGTGGACAACGAAGTGCGCGCCGAACGCGCCCTGACGCAGCGCAATTGGCAACTGGCCACGCTTAGCCGGGTTTCCTCCCTGGTCGCCGAGGGCGGACGCCTGCAGGGGCTGGTCGAGAAGTTCCTGATTATCTTGATGCAGACGCTCGACCTGCGCGCGGTGGCGATCTACCTGGTCGGGCGCAATCGCCGGAAAGCGGTGCTGTATTCGCATCGCGGCCTGCCGCGGCAGATCGTTGAAAAGTTCCGCCTGATTCCCTTCGAGCAAGATTGGATCAAGCAGATCATCGCCCAGGATCATCCGTTGCCGCTCGCCGAATTGAAATCGATCGACACGATCGTTCTGGAGCATCTAAAAAAATTTCGCTTCGAGGATACGCAGGCGATTTCGATCCGCAATCGCGGGCGTGTGTACGGTTTTCTGTTGTTCGTGCCGTTGATTGCGCTGCATCCGGAAGATCAGGCGCTGATGCAGGCGATGATCGTCCAGTTCAGCCAGGCGATCGAAAACGGACGGTTGCTGGACGAATTGCGCAGCAACCAGGCCAAGTACAGCGCGTTGGTCGAGCAGGCCAACGACGGCATCATGATCAGTCAGGACGGCGTCTTCAAGTTCGTCAACAAAAAGCTGGCCGATATGCTCGGTTACACGGTATCCGACATGATCGGCATGCCCATCGAGCGTTCCATGCCCGACGAAGACATTGCCGAATTGACGCGGCATTATCAAAACCGCATTTCCGGCGACGTTTCCAAAGCCATCTACCAGGCGCGGTTGAAGGCGCGCGACGGTCACAACGTCATTGTGGAATTCAACGCCATCGCCATCGATTTCGAAGGACGCAAGGCCAGTCTCTCGTTCGTGCGCGACATGTCCGAGCGCATCGCCATGCAAAACGAATTGCATCGTGAAAAGGAAATCGCCACTTTCTTCAACGACGTGCTGACCCATGATGTGAACAACATGATGCACACCATTCTGGGCAGCGTCGATTTGCTTTCCGAGGAAACCATCGGCAATTTGAACGAGGATCAGCAACGCTATGCTCTGACCGTGCAACGCACCGCCCGCCGCGTCGCCGGTTTGATCGACCAGGTGCGCGAACTCATGGCGATTCGCAGTTTGAATCCCGAATCATTCCTCCCGGTCGAACTGTGGACCGTTATCGATGAAGCGCGGGAAATTGTCGAAGATATGTTCCGCGACGAGGCTTTTTCCATCGAAATCGAAGTGGCCGACAACCAGTTCATCCTGGCCAATCCGCTGGTCAAACAACTGTTCGTCAACCTGCTTTCCAATGCCGTCCGCCATAATTCCAAAGATAAAAAGTGGGTGAAAGTCACCGTCGCCGAGGATCCGAACGAGAAAAACTGGTCGATTTCCATCGAAGACAACGGTGACGGCATCAGCCCGGAAGCGCGTGAAAAACTGTACCAGCGCTACACCCGTTTTTCCAAAAAGGAAGGACTCGGTCTGGGGATGAGCATCGTCAAAGCCCTGATCGACGTTCTGCACGGCTCCATTACCATCGAGGATCGCGTACCCGAGCGCATGGAAGAGGGCTCCCGCATAGTTATTCACCTACCCAAAGCCTGAGTTGCTTATCTATATGACGCACCGCATACAAGACTTGACACTTTTTCCTTCACCAAGTACATTATGTAGCGTTTTTTCCATCTAGGCGGCACAGCTTCCAAATAAACGGTTTACCTGAATATTTATACGGGGGAGACGATGCGTGTTTTAATTTCGGACAAGTTCTCGGAAAAAGGGTTGGAAATCCTGCGACAGGCCAAAGGTCTGGAAGTGGATTACTCGCCGGGACTCAAGCCGGATGAACTGAAAAAAGCCATTGCCGATGCCGATGGTCTGATCATTCGATCGGCCACCAACGTCACCGCCGATGTGATGGAAGCCGCCGCAAAACTAAAGGCGGTCGGTCGCGCCGGCGTGGGCGTGGATAACGTCGATCTGCCGGTCGCCGGCAAACGCGGCATCGTCGTGATGAACACCCCCGGCGGCAACACCGTGGCCACTGCGGAACATACCATCGCCATGATCATGGCTTTGTCGCGCCGCATTCCTCAGGCCGACTGCGCGCTCAAGGACGGCCGCTGGGAAAAATCGAAGAACGTCGGTGTCGAGGTTTATCGCAAAACATTGGGCGTGCTGGGCTTCGGCAATGTCGGGCGCATCGTCGCCGACCGCGCGCTTGGTTTGAAGATGCGCGTGCTGGTCTACGATCCGTTCATGGTCGAGGACAAGATCGCCGAAGCCGGCGCGATTCCCGCGTCCTTCGAGCAGATTCTGGCCGAGGCCGATTACATCACCATTCACGTGCCGCGCAACGACAAGACGATGAACCTGATCGACGCGGCGGCCATCGCCAAAATGAAAAAAGGCGTGCGCATCATCAATTGCGCGCGCGGCGGCATCGCCAACGAGCAGGCGCTGGTCGATGGACTTCAATCGGGTCAGGTTGCCGGCGTCGCGGTCGACGTCTATCCGCAGGAACCGTGCACCGATTCGCCGCTGTTCGCGCAGGAAAACGTGGTCGTCACGCCGCATCTGGGCGCGTCCACCGGCGAAGCGCAGGACAACGTGGCGATCATGATCGCCGAGCAGATGATCGATTTCCTGCAAAACGGCATCGTTAAAAATGCGGTTAACGCACCCTACGTCGAACCCGAAACCCTCAAGCGCATGGCCCCGGTGATCAGCCTCGCCAAGCGCGTGGGCACGATGCTCGGGCAGTTGGTCGACGAGGCGCCCAAGTCGATGAAAATCTTCCTCGGCGGCGATTTCGCCAACTTCCCGGCGTCGCCGATCCGGGTGGCCATTCTGACCGAGTACTTCAAGCAGCAGCGCGGCGACGAGGAAATCAACGAAATCAACGCGCCGTACCTGGCGCAGGAAAGCGGCATCGAGGTCCTCGAAGCCAAACGCCCGCACCTGGACGATTACGCCAACGTCCTGGGCGTGAAGGTGACCGGCAAGGGCGGCGAGCAGACGATCCAGGCGTCCATTCCCGCACCCGGGGAGGAGCGCATCGTGCAGCTCAACGGTTACAGCATCAACCTCGAACCGGAAGGCACGATGCTATTGATCGTCAATAAGGACGTGCCCGGCGTCGTCGGCGAAGTCGGCACCCTGTTGGGCCGCGCCGCGATCAACATTGGCCAGTTGCGCCTGGGCCGGATCAAGGGCGAAGCACATGCGCTGATGGTCGTCACCGTCGACGGCGATATCGACGGCGGGATTGTCGCGGAACTGAAAAAATTGCCGCAAGTCTTGTCGGCGCGCCTGGTTCGTGTTAGCTAAGTCGCCTAACATGCTCGCGGAGGAACGATGCCGTCGGTTGTGATATTCGGGACGCAGTGGGGCGATGAAGGCAAAGGCATGGTGATCGATCTGTACGCCGAAAAGGCGGACATGATCGTTCGTTACCAAGGCGGCAACAACGCCGGTCATACGGTGGTGGTGGCCGGGCAGAAGACGATCCTTCATCACATCCCCTCGGGCGTTTTGCATCCCGGCGTTCGTTGTCTGATCGGCAACGGCGTGGTGCTCGATCCCGCCGTGCTGTTGGATGAAATCGACCGCCTCAAGGCCAAGGATCTGCTGGCCGACGACGCGCAACTGGTCATCAGCGACCGCGCGCACGTCACCTGTCCGCAACACATCGCCCTGGACAAGGCGGCCGAAGCGCAAAAAGGCGAAGGTAAGATCGGCACCACCGGCCGGGGCATCGGCCCGGTGTACCGCGACAAGATCGGCCGCGGCGGCCTGCGCGTGGGCGATTTCACCGGCGGACGCGACCTGCGCGAGTATTTCGCCGAACAGTTGCCGCTGGCCAATTTCCTGCTCACCCAGTATTACCATGCGCCGGCGCTGGACCTGAACGAGGTGGTCGACACTTACCAGGCCTACGCCGATCGCATCAAGAAGTACGTCGGTTGCACCTACCGTCTGGTCAACGATGCGTTGCGCGACGGTAAAAAGGTGCTTTTCGAAGGCGCGCAGGGCATCATGCTGGACATCGACCACGGCACCTATCCGTTCGTCACCAGTTCCAATACCGTGCCCGGCGCGGTGTGCGCCGGCGCGGGCGTCGGCCCCCGGCGCGTCGACCGGCTCATGGGCGTGGTCAAAGCCTACACGACCCGCGTGGGCGCCGGCCCGTTCCCGACCGAATTGTTCGATGGAATCGGCCAGGCGTTGCGCGATCGCGGCGGCGAATATGGCAGCACGACCGGCCGACCGCGCCGTTGCGGCTGGCTGGATCTGATGGTCATCAAATACACGGCGGAAATCGCCGGGATGACCGATTTGCTGATCACCAAACTCGACGTGCTCGACGGCCAGCAGACGATCCGCGTGGGCGTCGGCTACGAGTTGGACGGCCAGGCGATCGATTGCTTCCCGGCGGGGATCGCCGAGTACGATCGCTGCAAGCCGATCTACAAAGAATTTCCGGGATGGTCGGGGTCGGTGTGCGATTGCCGCACGCGCGAGGAACTGCCGCCCGAGGCGCGCGATTACCTGCAATTCATCGAGGAGTTCGTCGGCCTGCCGATCAAGTTGATTTCGGTCGGTCCGGGTCGCGAAGAAACGATCGTGCTCGAAAAGCCCTTCGCGTAAAACGAAACGGGGAAATCAGGCTTGTTCCGGCTCCGGCGCCGGGCTGATTTCCTCTTCCTTTTTCAGCGCCAGCAAACCGGTGCCGATCATCACCAACGCGATGCCGATCGCGTGGAACACGGTGACCGTTTCGCCGAAGATGGTCAGCGCCGCGACGATCGGGATGAGATCGGAAGAGCACACGTCTGAACTCCAGTCACCGAATACGA
>CALBTQ010000615.1 GCA_937967875.1 uncultured Pseudomonadota bacterium | reverse complement strand
AGATCGTATTCGGTGACTGGAGTTCAGACGTGTGCTCTTCCGATCTCGCTTCCTTGTCGATCGGCACGACCAACACGGCCATCTCGCCCGGCCCGACCAGGTCGCCCAGGATCGCCGGATTGTTGACGAACTCGGCCGGCGCGTTGTCCAGCAGCGCCTGGCGGAAGTCGAGCACGCCCTCGCCGCGCGACGCCGCCGTTTTCACGACGGAGATTTCCAACGCCCGCAAATGCTCCAGCGTCTCGGCCGACGGCTCGGCCAGGTCGATCTTGTTGAACACGACGATCACCGGAATGTTCAGCTCGGTCAGCGCGACGAGGATCTTCTCCTCGAACTCGCCCCAGGCGCCGTCGGTGACGATCACGCCCAGGTCGGTGCGGTCGAAGGCGCGGCGCGTTTTGGCCACGCGCAATTCGCCGAGCGCGCCTACGTCGTCGATGCCCGCCGTGTCGATAAACAACACCGGGCCCAGCGGCAGCAACTCCATCGGCTTTTCCACCGGATCGGTGGTCGTGCCGGCGAATTCGGAAACGATGGACACCTGCTGGCGCGTCACCGCGTTGAGCAAACTCGACTTGCCCACGTTGCGGCGGCCGAACAGGCCGATGTGCAGACGAAATCCTTTGGGCGTGGCGCTTGCCATCAGCGCTCCTTGTGCGGTGGCGAACCCAAACGCGTCACCGCCTCGGGGGTTATCAATTGATCGAATTCCTCCGCGCCGAGCAGCCCTTCGCCCAGCGCGACGGCCCGGATGCTCTGCCCGGACGCCTTGGCCCGTTTGACCACCTCCGCCGCTTTTTCGTAGCCCAGCGCGGGCAGCAGCGCAGTGACCAGCGCGGTCGAACTTTCCACGTGCGCACGGCAGCGCTCTTCGTCGGCCTCGAGGCCCTGCACGCAATGCCGACGGAAAATTTCACCAGCGTTCGTCAGCAGATCCAGCGAGCCCAGCAGCGCGTCGGCAATCAGCGGCAGGAAGGCGTTGAGCTCCAGATTGCCCATCCCCGCAGCCACGGCGATTTCCTGGTCGGCGCCCATCACGCGCAACGCCGCTTGCGTCACCGCCTCGGGGATCACCGGATTGACCTTGCCCGGCATGATCGACGAACCGGCCTGCCGTGCGGGCAGACGAATTTCGCCCAGGCCCGCTTCCGGCCCAGACGACAGCAAACGCAGGTCGGTGGCGATTTTCATCAGCGACGCGGCGCAGGCCTTGAGGATGCCGGAAACCTCGACGAACACATCGGCGTTTTGCGTGTTCTCGACCAGATTTTCCGCTCGCGCGAAACCGATGCCCGTCTGCTCGCGCAGCGCGTCAACCACGCGGAAGATGTACTGGCGCGGCGCGGCCAGCCCGGTGCCGATCGCGGTGCCGCCGAGGTTGACGACCCGCAGGCGCTCCTCGCATTTGTACACGCGCCAACGGTCGCGGTTGATCGCCTCGGCGTAAGCGCTCATCTCGCGGCCCAGCGTGGTGAGCACCGCGTCCTGCAACTGTGTACGCCCGACCTTGACCACGTGGGCGAAACGCTGTTCCTTTTCCTGAAAGGCTTCCTGCAATGCGACCAGCCGTTCCTCCAGCGCGTGCAGCAGGGTGATCGCCGCGAGCTTGAGCGCGGTGGGGTACGTGTCGTTGGTCGATTGATGCAAGTTGACGTCGTCCAGCGGCGAGACGCGCGCGTAGTTGCCCAGAGGCTCGCCGAGCAATTGCAGCGCGCGGTTGGCCAGCACCTCGTTGACGTTCATGTTCGTGCTCGTGCCCGCGCCGCCCTGCAGCGCATCGACGACGAGGTGTTCGTCGAGCAGGCCAGATCGGAAGAGCACACGTCTGAACTCCAGTCACCGAATACGAT
>CALBTQ010000614.1 GCA_937967875.1 uncultured Pseudomonadota bacterium | reverse complement strand
AGATCGTATTCGGTGACTGGAGTTCAGACGTGTGCTCTTCCGATCTCGGCTACTTGTTGGGCGGACACAGCGCCTACATGGATTTTTACCGGCAGGTCGTGCTCCACGATGCGATCCGCCAAGGCGATTGGTGGCCGCGTTTCGCCGAGCCCTTTTATCGCGGGTGCGGCTCGCTGCTTTTCCACTTTTACGCGCCGTTTAGCTATTATCTGACGGAATTGTTCATTCTTCTGCGCGCGCCGATCGCCGTGGCGATCAAACTGGCGATGGCGACCGGTCTGTTTCTCTCCGGTTACTTCATGGTCCGCCTGACGCGCGAACTGTTCGACGATTGGGCCGCGGCGGCCGCCGGCGCTCTGTATGTGCTCGCGCCGTATCACCTGGTGGACGTGCTGGCCCGCCATGCCTTCGGCGAGGCTCTGGCTTTCGCCTGGCTGCCGCTGATCTTTTGGGGCATTCTCGGGGCGGTGCGCGACGGTTCGCGGCTGCGCCTCGCCGCCGGCGCGGTCGGTATTGCGCTACTACTGTTGACGCACAACATCACCGCGATGATTTCAGCACCGTTCATTTTCTTCTGGTGGCTGTATCTGACGATCATTTATTGGAAGGAAGGTTTTCGCGGACCGACGTTCGGCGCCCTTGCCGGCGTGCTCGGCCTGCTGCTCGCCGCGTTTTTCTGGCTGCCCGCAGTGATGGAAACCAACCTCATCTGGTCGGAGAAAAGCCTGACCGATGAATATTTTCAGTATCAAAAGCATTTCGTTTACTTCAAGCAATTTTTCTCGTTGATGTGGGCGCATGGTGGGTCGGGTCCGGGCGCGGACGATACGCTGCCGTACCAGCTCGGTCTGGCCCATTGGCTGTTGTTGCCCGGCTCGCTGATCGCCCTCTGGCGTTGGCGCGAAAAGCGCGGGCAGTTGCTGTTGTGGTGGGTGTTGTTCCTCGCGGCGCTGGCGATGTGTCATTTCATCAGTCGCCCCGTGTGGAGCACGATCGGCATACTCGCCTTCGTGCAATTTCCCTGGCGCTTTCTGGTGCTCGCCTCCTTCGCCGGCAGCCTGCTCGCGGGTGTGGCCGCTTCGGGCCTACGCCGTTGGAACTGGCGCGGGCAGGGCGTCGCTTTTGCGCTGTGCGCCGTCTGCTTGCCGCTGGTCGTGTATGCGCCCTACACCTACGCCAAGCACACGCTGTACAACACGGAGAAGGGCAAGTACCTGCGCCTGAACAAAGACGACTACGCCGAAAGCCTGCCGTACAATAAATATGTTCGCCTCGAAAAAACCGTCGATACCGCGTGGATCTCCCGCCGGTTGATCCGCGCCACGGCCCGCGAGGATTTTCTACCTAAGACGGTTGACGCTCTTCCGCCACATTCGCCGGAATCGTTCTTTTCCGTCGCCGGCGGCGTCGTGCTCGATCAACGCCGCGAAGCGCCCTGTCATTTTCGCGCGCAAGTGGTCATGGACGAAGCGGGCGACTTGCTGGTGAATCGTTTTTGGTATCCCGGTTGGCGCGCCGCCGTCGACGACAAGGATGTGCCCACCAGCGCCTTCGGTCCGCACGGCTTGATCCGCATCATGCTCTCGCCCGGTGAACACGAGGTTGTCGTCGATTTCGGCACGACGCCGTTGCGTATCGCCGCCTGGGCGATTTCCATTTTTTCGTTGCTCATGTTGGTCGCGACAATGATCTTTTTTCCTCCGGGTGTCTTGTCGAAAAAGTAGACTTCCCTACAATATTCGCTGAATCTTTCGCCGGGGAGTTCGCAATGCACCGACCGTTGTTTTTTTCGTTGTTCGTCTTGTTCCTGCTCAGCGCCTGTTCCGGATCGCCGGTGGTCTACGATCGCATCGAAACGGGGCGTGCGATCCAACTCCCGCGCGATCATTACGCGCACGACAACTTCCGCACCGAGTGGTGGTACTACACCGGCATCCTCGACGCCGAGGACGGCCGCACCTTCGGCTTCGAGATCGTCTTTTTCAAGCGCCGCATCGACAACGATTTCTACATGGGCATTCCGTTGCGTGGCGGATTGATCACCGATCGCGCATACCTGGCGCACTTCGCCATCGCCGATCCGCAAAAGCGCGAACTGTTTTTCAGCGAAAAAGTGGGGCTCGATCATGAATCGGCCAATGGTCGCGCCGGCGCGCGCAAGGACAGCTACCACGTGTGGAACGGCGATTGGTCGGTGCGCGAAATCGACGGCCGGCAGGTGATCGACGGCGAGATGCGCGGTTATCGCTTGAAGGTCGCGCTCGCGCCGAAGAAACCGCCGGTGCTGCACGGCGACAACGGATTCTTCCTTAAGGATGAAAGCGAGTGGGGCGAGCACGGCACCTATTACATCAGCTACACCAACCTCGTCGGTGAAGGCACGCTGTTCGTCGACGGCAAGCCGTTGGCGGTCAAAGCCAAGGCTTGGATGGACCACGAATACGGCACCAAGCAACTTGGCCCGCAGCAGATCGGCTGGGATTGGTTTTCCATCCGCATGGCCGACGACACCGAGTTGATGGTCTACCTGCTCAAGCAGCGCGACGGCCGGCACAGCGTGTACTCGAAAGCCTCGTTCGTCGATAAAAACGGCAAGGTCACCGCGTTGCGCTACGACGACCTGATCGTCACCCCGGGCCGCACCTGGCGCAACAGCGAAGAAGGCGGCGGCAAATACGTGCTGGAATGGACGATCGCCATTCCCAAACTGAAATCCGTCTACCGCGTCAAACCGGTTTTCGATGCGATGGAAGTAAACAGCGCCACCACCACCAACGTACGCTACTGGGAAGGAATGATCCGCGTCGACGCCGAAGTAGACGGTCGCGCGGTCGCCGGCAACGGCTACATGGAAATTTGCGGCGCGGCGCGTCCGGTCGTTTACCTGACCGACAACGACGCCGACGACGGCGGGAACGGGTGAGTCATGAAACACTTGTTGTTCATCGCTCTACTCGTATCGGTCACGGTGGCCTGTACGCCGTCGGTGTCCTACCGCAATGTCACACCCGATTATCAATTGCAGTTTCCCCGCGATCATTTTGCGCATAACGGTTTCCGCACCGAGTGGTGGTATTACACCGGCCACCTGGAGGCGGAAGACGGCCGCACCTACGGCTTCGAGCTCGTCTTTTTCAGTCGGCGCACCGAAGGCGATTGGCGTTACGGTCTGCCGGTCTGGTGCTTCGCCAACCCGGCCCACGTGAGATCGGAAGAGCACACGTCTGAACTCCAGTCACCGAATACGATCT
>CALBTQ010000613.1 GCA_937967875.1 uncultured Pseudomonadota bacterium | reverse complement strand
AGATCGTATTCGGTGACTGGAGTTCAGACGTGTGCTCTTCCGATCTCGAAATCGGTCAGCGCCCAAATCAGGCTGGTGCCGTATTCCTTGAAGTTCGGGTCGGCATTGGGCCCCTTCCAGGTGGAGATCACGCGGATGAACGTGAGCACATTGTCGTCGACGACTTGGCCGTCGACCTCCAGTTGCGGCACTAAATCCAGGCTGGCTTCGATGATGTAATTGCCGTAGCCGTAGGAAACCGTCTTTTTCGCCGAATGCCAGAACCAGGGTGTTGCCAGGTCGTCCGCGTGGATGGCGAACAGGCTATAGAAGTGCCCCTGGTATTCCGGATGCTCCGCGATGTACTCCTGCGAATCCTCGTTCTGATAGCTGTGGGTCAGCACAAGATAATCCGTTCCGGGCACGCGGCGGACGGAAAATTCGCCGAATTCGGCTTTGTTCAACAGCGGGACGGCGTTTTCCGGCGCGGCCTGCTGCCAGCAACCATTGTCCGGGCCGGTATAGTAATAGGTCTTGCTCGGCACGAGATCGTCTTCCAGATCGGACAACTTCACATAGGCCAGATAGAGCGAGCTTTTGCGATAACCCGGGTCCGACCCTTGGGCGCAGTAGCCGTTGGTGTCCGGATCGGCGTCGGCGAAGGAAACCGAATTGGCCACCGCCCGACCGGAACCGTAGAGCAACGCGCCGCGTTCATTATCTTCGGACCAGGGCAGCGGACATTGGCTCTGCTCGGGGTAATCATTGCGCTCGACGAGAATCGGGCTGACCTGAATGAACTTCTGTTCGGCGAAGGGCGAAAGGTAACGCCAGGTCTGTTTATCGACGTCCATCGCCACCAGGTGCGATTGATCGCAATCGGTGTTGTTAACGTATTTGCCGTACCAGTAATAGATTGTCTCGTCGTCGACGTTCAATTGGCCGCAAGGCACGAAAAACGGTACTTCGACCAGCGGCGGATCGCCGTTGGGGAAAATGTACGCCCGTTCGGTATCGTTGAGCAGGCCGGTCGGGTTGCCGTCGTCGTCGAAGGACACGTACTCGGTCACCGAGTTGTAATGGACCGTCGTCGGCGCATAGCCGGAAAGCTGATCGAGGATGTAATCGTTATCGGTATCCCATCCCCAGGGCAGGCCGACCACCGGGCCGGTTTCGGTTTCATTGTCCGTGATCGGATGGGTATCGCCGAAGAAATAAAAGGTCGAGTCGCTGACCTTGACGTTTTGCCCCAAGTCGGTGCCGGCGACGACGTCATCCCAGTAGTCGTGCGTTTCGAAGGTGAAACCGTCAGGGAAGACGTCGTTCATCAACTCCTGGCTCGGCACGGCGGCATACTTGCCGATGAAATCGGTGCCGAAATACTGACAGATGTCCACCTTGATGCCGCTGTCGTTGAAACACTCCGCTTCGTCCCAGGTGACATCGTCATAATCGTCGTCGTCGTCGTCATCGTCGGACGTGTCATCGTCGGTCGTATCGTCGTCCGTCGCGTCGTCGTCGGCGGAATCATCGTTATCGTCATCGTCGTCGTCCCCGCATCCGGCGGCGAACAACAACGCGAACACCAACAACAAAATCGGCCACATCGATTCGATTTTCATTTCGCATCCTTCGTTTAAGCGGTGCTTAACCCTTTTCGTGCGAAAAACGGCAAAACTTGACCGAAAAACGGGAACATGATTCCTCCGTGTTCCCGTTTTTTATTACCCAGCCACATTCGATCGGTTATTCAAATATTAATTTCAAAACCAATTGACATTTGTTTTTTT
>CALBTQ010000612.1 GCA_937967875.1 uncultured Pseudomonadota bacterium | reverse complement strand
CGCTGCGCGATGCCCTCGACGATCGCGGTCTTGCCCACGCCGGGCTCGCCGATCATCACCGGGTTGTTCTTCGTGCGCCGCGAGAGCACCTGCATCGCGCGGCGGACCTCCTCGTCGCGGCCGATCACCGGGTCGAGCTTGCCGCGCCGGGCCAGCTCGGTCAGGTCCTGGCAATAGCGCTCCAGCGCCTGGTATTTGTTTTCGGGGTCCTCGTCGCCGACCCGCTGACTGCCTCGCACCTGCGCCAGCGCCTGCAGGAGATTGTCGGGCGTCACTCCGTGTTGGCGAAACAGCTCGCCGACCGCGCCGTTGCCCTGGGCCAGCGCCAACAGCAGATGCTCGGTCGACAGATAATCGTCCTTCATCTGCGCGGCGATCGCGCCGGCTTGATCCAGCAGGTTTTTGAGCTCGACGCTCAGGTACGCGTCGCCGCCGCTGACCTTGGGCAGACGATCCAGGCGCTGCTCGACCTGCGCCGCCAGCGCGTCGGCCGCCACGCCGATTTTGGTCAGGATCGGCCGCACCAGCCCGCCGTCCTGCGCCAGCAGCGCGGCCAGCAAATGCAAAGCCTGCAACTCCTGATGGCCGCGGGACCGGGCCAGGCTTTCGGCGGCGCCCAGCGCCTCGCGCGATTTGACGGTCAGCTTTTCCAACGGAATCATGGCGTACCTTCCTTTTTCCTTATTTCGTTTGAAAAATAAGAATCGTCCGGCCGCGCGTCAAGATCGCTCGTCGTTTTCGCCTTCGTCGTCCAGGTTCATGTCGTTGAGGCGGTCGATGATCCGGTTGAGCTGGTCGCGGATGGCGCGCGACTGCCGGCGCACCTCCTGCCGGTGCTTGCCTTCCAGAAAATCGTCTTCGGTGCAGTCGACGGCCAGGCATTGCACCGAATCGACCAATTGTTTCCAGTTTTTATAGAAATTCGTCTCCGGCTTGCGTCCGGCGCCGGGCCGCCGTCGTCCCTTACCTTTAACGATTTCGCGCAATTTGCGCACGGACAATTCGCGGTTCGCCGCCTCGATGCCGATCTTGCGCCGCTCGCCCGGATCGGCCACCTGGTACAGCACGCTGTGGTGTGAAGGCGGCAGCAGCTTGGCTTTGCCGGCCGGCAAGAGGCGGAAGTTGATCGCCACGTGCAGAAAGCGGCGCAGCGCCGTTTCGGGGAAGGGTAGGTCGGTCCGTTCGCATAGGCGGCGAAACGACATGTTTTTTACGGGATTCTGCGAGGCGACCTCGTTGATGTCGTTGTCGAAGAAGTGCTCGATCAGGTAGTCGCCGATTTCCTTGGCGCGCAAGGTGAGTTCCTCTTCCATCGACTCCTTGCGTTCGGCGAGCCAGGCGACCGCCGCGTCGACGGTCCGGTCGACCTCACCGCGTCCGCCGCGTCGCCCGCCGCGCACCGGATGGTGTTTCTCCTCGGTCATCGGCGCCTCCCACTTTGATGACGTTATCAAAGTTAATTAAATGCGAAAAAAATGTCAAACGACCCTTGACCGCCCCGGGGGGCGTTCTTATTGTTTGGACGTAAATAAGACGGACTGCCAAAGGCAAAGGGGATGTCAACGATGATCGCGACGCCGACAAACTTCACAACCCAACGAAAAGCGAGACAAGTTCTGCTTCCAGTTCGCGGCTCGTGGGCATCCCCGGCGCCGAACAACGCGGCCCGCAAAAAAAAACAACAACCTCGATGAACTATAAGGAGGATGGACCATGGCACTGATCAGATGGAATCCCTATCGCGAAATGGATCGTTTCCTCAACACGCTTTACGGCGCGGAGAACGAAAACATCAACACCTGCTGGACTCCGGCGGTTGACATCTACGAGGCCGACGAGAACTTCGTCATCACCGCCGCGCTGCCGGGTCTGGCGCAGAGCGACATCACCGTCAATGTGGAAAACAACGTGCTGACGATCTCCGGCGAGCGGCACCTGGAAAACAGCGAAACCAAGGACAAGTACAGCCGCGTCGAGCAGATGTACGGCGGCTTCTCGCGCTCGTTCACGCTCCCGAACACGGTCGACGTCGAGAAAATCGAAGCCACGATGGACAAGGGCATTCTCAAGGTCACGCTCCCCAAAAGCGAGCAGTCCAAGGCGCGCACGATCGAAGTCAAATACCACTAAGGACCGCTCATTCCATATACCGGCCGGCGACCTGGACGTCGCCGGTTGGAACACCTCACCAACCCCCGATACCCCTCGGCCCCGTCGCCCCCCCGGCGGGGCTTTTTTTTACCGGCCAGTGGGCTGATTATCCATTGCTTTTCCCGTCGGCAAGCGGCGAAAATCGTGTACAATGAGAATTGAAAATCACCTTAAGGAGGCGCTATGCCCTTTTGTCCGCAATGTCGAGCCGAGTATGTGAATGGGATCGCCGTGTGCCCGGACTGCGAAGTGGCGCTGGTTGCACATCTGGACGAGGATCCCGAGCATCCGGATTACGAGTACGAAACGCTGACCGAGGCGCAGGGTGAAATCAACACGCGCTTGATCGTCGCCGAACTCGATGTGGCGGGGATTCCCTACGTGCTGTCCGGCGACGCCCTGGGCGCCGTGCAGATGTACGCGCCGCACGATTCGAAGATCAGCGTGCCCAAACGCTTCATGACCCAGGCGCAGGAGATCGTCGCCTCGGTGCTCGCGCCGCAATCGGAAGAGGAACTGGAAGAGCAGGCGGCCGAGGAATTCTTCTGCGACAGTTGCGGGGCCGCCGTGCCGCCCGACGCGGACGTTTGCCCGGAATGCGGCGAGCCGTTCGAGAACTAGCTTTTGCTCTTGCGGCTTTTCGGCTTGGGCTGCTTGAACATCTCCAGTTGATGACCGCGCCCGCGCTCGGGTTGCGTGGCCAGCAGCTTGGCGATTTTCTTGGGCGGGATGGCGTAGAAGTTTTCGCACTTCTTCGGGCAGCGCTCGATGCACCACCAGACATTGCGCTGGATTTTCGATTTGTGACGTAAACACTCGATGAACATTCGGCCTCCGGAGACGTGAGTCTACGCAAGGCCGCCGGAGAAAACAATGCCGATTTACGAGTACGAATGCGCCTCCTGCGGGCACGTTTCCAGCTTCCTGGAAAAGATGTACGAGCGCCCGCGGTTGTTCGGCAAAAAGCGCCGCTGCCAAAAATGCGGCGGCAAGAAGCTGCGCAAGGTGCCCAGCGGTTTCGGCGTCAGCGTCGAACGCACGCAGACCGAAATGATGAACGAGCTCAAGTCCATGGGCAACGTGCAGTTTGTGCCCCAGGCCCCCGACTCCGCGCCCACCGGCCCGCCGCCCGGCGGCTGCCCCTACGAGATCCAGGCGAAAGCCGAAGCGGAGAAAAAGGAAAAGGAGCGCAAGGCCAAAGCGCCCATCGTCGTTTCCTGAACCGTTTGAACCCCGCCCGCGCCTGTGCGATAGTCCGGATAATTCAACCGCAACGAAAGCTGGCCATGGAGCCCGAAGTTTCCCCGGTCGATTGCCGTGCCCGCCAATGTCGCCAGGCTCTCTGCTGTGCCGTGGCGGGAATGATCATGTTCCTCCTGGGGATGCTGTGGCGGTTGTGGCCCGCCTGGTTCGTCGCGCGTTTCGACGTGCCGTACCCGCACGCGATCATTTTGAACCATTACCACTACCTGCTGCACAAACTGCCCGACTTATTGTTGCTCGGCGCACTTGTTTTGTTCGCGCTCGCCGGCGCGTTGTGGCTGGCCGCGCGACGCGGCACGTTCGCCGGCGCGTGGCCGCGCTTGCCGGTGGCGGCCGAAACGATGCTGTTTGTCGCCCTGCTGGCGCTCGACGGCTGGTTGTCGCATCGCTATTGGCTCGCCTGGGGGCGGCCTTTGTGGGACGACTACGCGCGTTTCGGCGAGATCCTGCACCTCGCGCTGACCAGCAACGATCCGGCCGTGCTGCCCGCGCTGTGGCGGTTCATCGGCGAGTATCCGCACGCGCCCAGCCCGCTCACGCCCACGCTGATCGCCGTGGGCATGTTCATCGTGCACAACGCGGCGGCGGTGCTCATGGCTTTCAACCTGGCGGCGACCGCCGGCTCGCTGTGGCTGCTGCGCGCGATCGTCCGCCGCGTTTCCCCGGCGACGATCTTCTGGCCGCTGGGCGTGCTCTTTCTCGCCCACGGCGCGACGGCCCGCAACTGCCTGTTCATTCAGCTCGACGCGATCAACGGGTTTTTCGTGCTGCTGTTTTTTCACCTCTGGTTGAGCTGGCGCGAAAAACCGTCCTCTGACCGCCTGACGGCCATGGTCGTGGCCATCGTGTTGGGCGTGTTTCAGAAAACGACGCTCTTCCCGCTGATGGCCGTGCCCACGCTGGTCGAGCTCGTCGAGTCGTGGCGCACGCGCCGGTGGGAAGTCAAACGCCTTGCGACCGTCGTGCTGGCCACGGCGGTTGTGCCGGCGGCGCTGTTCGCGTTTTACATCTTCCAACTCGAGGTGGGCCGCAACTTCCAGACGCAGGTCGAGCTGATGGGCGCCGGTTGGAACATTCTGGATTTCTCGCTCAAACGGTTCGTCTACGCGACGCTGTTGCTGCTCGCGCCGACGCTGCCGCTGGTCGCGCTCAACCGCAACCGGCATCGCCCGCCGCACCTGGCCTTCGCGCTGTATATTCTGCTGTTCTTCGGGTCGATCGTCGTGGTGCGCGGGCCTTTCTGGGGCCGCTACTATTCGCATGTCCTGGGCGCATGGCTCCTGCTGGCCGCGCCGGGCCTGGCGCTGGTCGAAGGGGAAAAGTCCTATCGCCTGCCGCTGTGCGTGTTCCTCACCGGCACGGCGGCGGTGCAATACGCGCTCGTCTTCTGGAATCTGATGTAGGCTAGTTCGCGCTTTCGGCCGTCTTGACCAGCAGGGTCAACGTGCGGTTGATCGGCGCATCCAGCGACAGCTCCTCGGCCAGCCGGACCACCGCGCCGTTGATGAAATCGATCTCCGTCGGCCGCCCGCGGTAATGGTCCTGCAGCGTGGCCGACAGGCTGTCGGCCGTGCGCCCGAGCGACTGTTCGATCTGCGTCAGCGGATTGCGATACGGCAGCTTGATCTGCGCGGCTTCCAGCACCTGTTGCGCCTCCTTGACGGCCGCGTGCATCAGTTCCTTGGCCGCGGGCACGTCCAGCAGCCGCCCGTTGCGCACGCGCGCCAGCGTGGTGATCGCGCTCACGCCCACGTTGACGATCACCTTGCCCCACAGCATGCTCGCCGCGTCGGCGGTGACCGTCGTCTTCAGCCCGTGCCGGGTGAGGAACGAGGCCGCCGACTCGGCCCGGTCGTGCGCGGCCGGCTCCAGCGCCGCGAGCGTCGTGTCGCCCCAACTGGTGTGCAGCACGTGGCCCGGGGCCAGCAATGACGCACCGAGATTCGTCACCCCGGCGATGACCCGTTCGCGGCCCAGCGCTTCGCCCAGCAGCCGTTCGCTGCCCACGCCGTTTTGCCAGGTTACCGCCACCGTGCGCGAAGACACCAGCGGCCGGATCGTCTCGATCGCCGCCGCCGTGTCCTGCGCCTTGACCAACACGAAAATCATGTCCGCCGCGGCGCCCTCCGGCGCTTCGGCGCGGACCCGCAACGGCACGATGTGCCCGCCGCTGACGCCTTCCACGCGCAGTCCCTCGGCGTTGATCGCGCGCACGATCGCCGGATCGCGCTCGATCAGGTCCACCTGGGCGCCGGCGCGAAAGAGCAGGTAGCCGATCAGGCTGCCCATCGCTCCTGCGCCGATGATGACTGTGTGCATGCGTTCGCTCCCCCGAAAGGTCCGTCCTTTATAAAGAAGCGATGCGGCCGTCGTCAAGAAAGCCGCGGCGGTTAAATAAAAAGGGCCGGAGCGCGAACTCCGACCCCTGAGTCACAAATCGGATAGGAAACGAGGCTTATTTGGCCGGCGCGGCTTCCGCCGGGGCCGGGGCCGCTTCTTCCACCTTGGCCGGCGCGGGATCGACCACCGTGCCGTGCTTCATGATCTTGGCCTTCAACGCTTCCACGGAAACCTGCAGCGCTTCGAGGTCGGCCTTGAGACCCTTGTCGGCCTTATTGCTGTAGTTGGCCAGCGAACTGCTCAGGTTGTCCAGGTCGCGTACGAGCATCTGGTCGGCGATTTTATTGCCGATCAAGTCGCCGTTTTTCACCATCATGAGCAGGGAATTGGCCTGCGCTTCGATTTTGGTGTCCATGGATTTTTCCAACACTTCCATCGTCGGCGTCGGATTCACCGCATTGATCGCAATCAACACCAGCGCCAGGATCGCCAACAGCAACGCGAGGCCGGGAATGAAGCCAACGTTTTTCTTTTCGTCCATACGCGTATCCTCCTTCTCCCTCACCGGAGACTCAACAATTGGGGTTTCCTTTACATATTTCGGAGCTTCCTGCGTAGAAGCCGTTTTCTGCGGTTCATGTTTGTGGGCGATCGCTTCGGCCGCATGCGGCGGCGCGGCGGGCATTTCGGCCATCGAGTCGACCTGAATGTCCTCCTCGATTACATGCTCCTCCGGCGCTTTTTTGCCGTAAATCTTGGTGTGGGTGATGCAATAATCGGAACCGGCTGCGGCGTTGGCCTGACAGGGATTTCCCGCCTTGGTTTTGGCTTTACACTTCACGAGCGCCTGACCCTCCCCAGATACAAAAAATGCTCTTCTCCTGAACTCATGCAACATAGCAATCCGTCTTTGCCGGTGTCAAGTATCACGATGTGCGATTCGTCGCCCGGCCGGAAAATTCTCCCCGCCGGGACCATTGCGCAATTTTTCGCTTTTTGCTAATCCCTGAGCAAATCCACCGCGGCGTTTTCGCCGGCAAAGGAGTGTCTATGCGCCTGACCAAATCCCTGACGATCGCGGCGTCCCTGGCGCTGTTGGCGATGCTCACCGGCTGCATCACCTGGCAGACGGGCGTGCTCAACGATTGGTACACCACGCAAATCGAGAACGAACAGATCAACTACGAGGTCGAGTACCCCGCCGACCAACTGACGCTGAGCGTCTTCCGCGAGGGCGAGTGCGTCACCACCAACCACACGATCGTCAAAAAGAAGAAAATGTGGCTCAAGGTCTTCGTGCTTAAAACCAACACCGCCAAGCAGGAAAAACGCGGCGAACCCTTCGCCTGCCGCAAGCCGGTCACCGAACCGCAGGTCGCGCTGCAGGCCGGCGCCGAATACGTGGTGCTGCCCAAAACCGGCGAAGACGCCAAACACGCCTATTACAGCGTCGCCCGCACGTCGGTGCCCGCCGGTCTGGTGGGCGCGGCGAGCGAAGAACAGCTTTACCTCGTCGTCGGCACGCAGCGCCTGCCCATCGCGAATATCGTCAAGGATTTTTGAGGCATTTGAAACTTGTCATCTCGACCGGAGCGACCCTGTCCGCCGAAGCCCAAAATTCTACGAAGCCTTGGCGAAGTAGAATGGCGAAGGCGGAAGCGGAGTGGAGAGAACCCTTTTGTCGCTTTACGAAAAGGGATTCCTCCAATCGACATGCCTGTGGCATGTCTCCGTCGGAATGACAACATTAGGCCAGCACACCGTTGGCTTCGCCAAAAGTGTGGCACACAAAACACCCTCGTCCAATGCGCGTCAGCGCTGGATACAGTTTCACACAATGAATGAATCATAGGTCCAGGAATTATTCCTGGCGCGCGTAAGCGCCGGCCGAGGGTTCACCCAATGAACGCAAATCATAGGTGCAGGAATTATTCCTGCCAGGGATTGTCCACGGTTATTTCTGCTGGAAGCAGGCGACGAAATGCCCGGGCGCGACTTCGATCAGCGGGGGCTTTTCGCGACGGCAGATTTCCTTGAGGCGGTCGCAGCGCGGTGCATAGGGACAGCCCGCGGTCGGCGCGGCCGATTCCACCGGGGCGGCGTGCGTGCCCAGCTTGCGCTGATCGGGGTGCAGCGCGGGCACGGCCTTCATCAGTGCGACGGTGTACGGATGCGCCGGCTCGCGCGTGACCTCGGCGGTCGGCCCCAGCTCGACCATCCGCCCGCGATAAAGCACCAGGCAGCGGTCGGTCATCGCGCGCACGACGCGGATGTCATGCGAAATGAACAGCAGCGACATCTCGCCCTCGGCGACCAGATCGCCCAGCAGGTCGAGGATCTGCGTCTGCACCGAAACGTCGAGGCTGGCCACCGGCTCGTCGGCGACGACCAGCGCCGGCTGCATGACCAGCGCGCGGGCGATGCCCACCCGTTGCCGCTGACCGCCGGACAGTTCGTGCGGCATGCGCTCGAACAACGAACGATCCAACCCGACGCGTTCGAGCTGTCGCGCGGCCTTCTCGTCGGCGTCGGCGGCCGTGCGCGTCCAACCGTGCACCAGCAGCGGTTCGCGCACCGAGCGTCCCACGGTCAGGCGCGGATCGAGCGCGCCCGCGTTGTCCTGCCAGATCATCTGAATCGCCGCGCGCAGCCGTTTGGCCTGTTCGCCGCGCGCCTGGTGCACGTCGGTTTCCTCGAACAACACGCGGCCCGCGTCGGGTGCGTACAAGCCGCAGATGAGCCGCCCGAGGGTCGTCTTGCCGCAGCCCGATTCGCCGACGACGCCCAGCCGGCCGTGACGGGCGAGGGCGAAGCTCACGTCGGCCAGCGCGACCACGGGCTCGCCGCCGCGCGCAAACAGGCCGCCGGGCGCCGCAAAGTTTTTCCCGAGATGTTCGACGATCAACTGCATAGACGTTAGGTATCGAAAACGATGCGCACAAGCAAGCCGCGGTCGGTCATTTCCACTGCCAGGCCGTGGTAGGTGACCGCCTTGACGTGCCCGCCGCCGGTTGTCGGTTGCAGGTAAGCCAGCGCGCGCAGGCTGGTGTCGTCGGCCTGCTGCACGTCGACGCGCACCGGGCGCAGATGTTCGAGTTCGTTGATCACCAGCAGTTCGCTGAGCCAACGCACGAGCACCTCTTCGCGGTCCGCGCCGGCGACTTCGATCTGCCGCATCTTGGTTGTCCCGCGCCGGTCGGGTTCGCCCAGGTAATGGGCGAACGCCTCGGCCGCCTCGCCCAGCAAAGCGGGCCAATCGGGAGCGACGATTTCGAGGCGTAAGTCGGCGGTGTGCGGCAGTTCCCGCCAGGGCATGGTCAATCGTTCTCGGCCAACTCCGGCCAATAGTCGAGGTGCATTTCGCGCACGTTGCCGATGATCACGTTCACGCCGCGCGGGTTGAGCACTTCGGCTTCCAGCCAGGTCGGATCGGCCTCGCCTTCGATCATCACCTCCAACGTGCGGCGCACGCTCTGGCGCAGGCCGTTGATGTGATAACCGCCCTCGAGGGTCATGATCAGCTTGCCGTCGCAGCATTCGTCGGCCAGGCGCAGCATGCGGTCGGTCATCGCGCCGTAGCCGGTGGCCGAGACGTTCATCCCGCCCAGCGGGTCGCCCTCGTAGGTGTCGAAGCCGGCGCTGATTAAAATCAACTGCGGCTTGTAGGACAGCGTGATCGGCTTGACCACTTCCTCGATCAGTCGTAGGAAGTCGCCGGTGCCGAAGCCGGTCTGCATCGGCATGTTCACCGTATACCCTTCGCCCGCGCCGCGGCCCACTTCGTGGAAGGCGCCGGTGCCCGGATAATACGGATACTGGTGCGTCGAGATGTAGAGCACCTTGCCGGTCGATTCGAAGGAATGTTGCGTGCCGTTGCCGTGGTGCAGATCCCAATCGAAAATCAGGATGCGCTCCAGGCCGTACTTGCGGATCGCGTACTCGGCGGCGACGGCCACGTTGTTGAAGATGCAGAAACCCGCCGCGCGATTGGCTTCGGCGTGGTGTCCCGGCGGACGGATCGCGGCGAACGCGTTGTCCACCTTGCCTTCGAACACGGCGTCGACCGCCGCCAGCAGCCCGCCGGCGCTCATCAACGCCGCCCGGTAACTGGCCGGGCTGGTCGCCGTGTCCGGATCCAGGCGCACGCTGCGGCCTTCGGTCTCGGCCACCATGTTCATGTAACTTTTGGAGTGAATCCAACCGATTTCTTCGTGGCTCGCTTCGCGAGGTTCCACCATAACCAACCGATCGGTCATTTCGCCGTCAACCATCGCATAGATTGCTTCCAACCGCTGCGGACTTTCCGGGTGGTAGACGTCGATCACATGTTCGAGGTAAATCGGATGACGAATAAATCCTGTGCGACGCATCAAGAACCTCCTGCAACTTGAGCCATTATGGAGAATGCGCGCGGCTTGTCAATCAAGTGGAAAAAAACAATTTACCGCACTTCGCTTTCTATTCATCACCCGCCGATTTTTGCGGCGTCAAATAACGGTCGAGAAACGCGGCCATGCGCGGATACGCGTCGCGCTTGTTCTTCAGTTTGCGCAGGCCGTGACCCTCGTCGTCGTAGACCAGCAGCTCGACCGGCAAATCGCGCGCGCGCATCGCCGCGGCCACCTGCTGGGCCTCGTGCAGCGGCACGCGCGGATCGTTTTTCCCGTGGATGAGCAGCAGCGGCGCTTTGATGCGCTCGATCTTGTGCAGCGGGCTGATGGCGCGCAGCATTTCGCGATCGGTCTCCAGGCTGCCGTACTCGGCCTCTCGGATCTTGCGCCGCCAGGGACCGGTCTTTTCCAGGAACGTCTCGAAGTTGGCGATGCCCACCACGCACACGCCCGCCGCGAACAGGTCGGGGTATTCGGTCAGCCCGGCCAGCACCATGAAGCCGCCATAGCTGCCGCCCAGCAGAGCGATGCGCTTCGCGTCGATCTGGGGCAGGTTCTTGTGAATGAACGCGACCGCGTCGGCCATGTCGCGCACGCTGTCCATCCGTTTGCCGACGTCGTCCAGCGCCAGGTACTGCTTGCCATAGCCCGCCGAGCCGCGCACGTTCGGCGCGAAGATCGCATAGCCGCGATTGAGGAAGTACTGGAACAGATAGCTGAAGTCGGGCGTCTCCTGCCCCTCGGGCCCGCCGTGCAGGTACATGATGCACGGGGCTTTCTCGCCGGCGGCGAGGTTTTTCGGCAGATACACGAAGGCCGGCACGGCCAGATTGTCCTGCGTCGGGTAGGTGACCAATTGCGGCGCGACGAAACTCTCGACCGGCACGCCGCCGGTGCTCGAAAGCGTCAGGCGGCGCGTTTTGCCCGTTTTCGTTTCCACCACGTAGATATCCGCGGGAGTCGTTGCGTTCGAGTAGGTCAGCGCCAGGAAATCGCCGCGCGTCGAAAAATGCGCGTTGCGCACCACGCCTTCGGGCAGTTGCGGCGGCGGCAGCAGTTCCATCAGGTTGCGCTTGTTGATCTTCGCCACGACCATTTTAGTGAAGCCGTGCATGTTCAGCGCGTAGGTCATGCGCGTGCCGGTGCGCGAAAAGGCGAGCAGCGACGTGTCCCACTGTCCCGCGTCCAGGTAGTTCAGCTCCATCTGCCGCACGTCGTAAAACGCCTGCTTGGCGAAATCCGAACCCAGGTTGCTGACCAGGTAAAAACCCTCGGCCGACTTCGGACCGACCGGCCAGCGCACGTGCGTGTACGTCGCCCAGCCCGCGTGCGGCGTCAGCAGCTTGGGTGCAGTATCCGGCGCGAGCAGATCGACCAGGTACAGGTTGTTGTTGAAGTTCGATTCCACCTCGGAAACGATGAGCTTCTCGCCGCTGGGCGAAAACGCCAGCGCTTCGAGGTACGCGTCTTTTTGCATGACCAGCCGCGACTCGCGCGTGGCCGGGTCCATCGTGTAGACGTCGAAGAAGGCCGTGTTGCGCCGGTTGGACGAGTAGGCGATCGTCTTGCCGTCGCGCGACCAGGCGCCCAGATCGAAGATGAACTCGTCGGGTCCGGTGATTTGCTCGATGCGATGCCCCTGTGCGTCCATCGCGAACAGTTGCCGGCGTTCGTCGCCGCCCACCGCCTTGCCGATCAGAATGAAATTCTCGTCGGTCGGCGAGGGAATCGCGTAATCGACCGCGTCGTCGAAGAAGGTCAGTTGCGTCGGATAGCCGCCCTCGCGCGCGATCTTCCACACCTGGTTGGCGCCGGTGATGTTGGTCAGGTACACCAGCGACTCGCCGTCGGCGAGCCACCGCGCGTCGAAAGCCTGCCGGATCTGTAGATACGCGTCCAGCGGGTAGGGCGCGCCGTGCACGACCGCACCCGGTTGCGCCGCCGCCCAGGCCGTGCCGGCCAACAGAAAAATCAGCATCGCCGCGATCGTCGCCCGTCGCATCGGTTTCTCCTTGCTTGACTTGCCGGGCGATTGAAACATCCGCCCGCCGCGCTGTCAACGAAAGAAGGGCGAACTCCGCGAGGCTTATCATTGTTGAGTTATCGCCGGCGTATCGCTAGAATGGCTGAAAAATGGGGCTTGCGGCGAACATGCAGTCCGCCCGGCGACGAACCGATGAAAGGCGAAAACAATGACGATCAATAAAACCGCCTGGCTCACTATGTTGTTTTTTCTCTTAAGCTTCGCCCTGCTGTTGGGCAACGCCTGCGACGACGATGACGACGACAACGACGACAATGACGATGACGACCGCGTCGACGATGACGACGATGACGACGATGACGACGATGATGACGACGATGACGACGACGATGACCTTGACGACGACGATGATGATGATGACGACGATACCTCCGGCGACGATGACGACGATGACATATCCGCCGGCACATGGACCGATTCCTCCACGGGATTGGTGTGGCAGGAACCTCCGTCAAGCGACTATGTAACCTGGGAAGAAGCGAAGACCTATTGCGCGAATCTAACGTTGGCCGGCGGCGGTTGGCGTCTGCCCACCATCTCTGAATTGCGTTCGTTGGTTCGCGGCTGCGACGCGACCGCGACCGGCGGCTCGTGCGGCGTGACCGACGATTGCCGGGAAAACGCTTGTTGGAGCGATGCTTGCTCCGGCTGCGACGATTTGGGCGGGCCCGGAATCGGCGGCGCCTATTGGCCCGAAACCCTGACGGGCAATGTGTGGTTCTATTGGTCCTCGTCGGCGGTTCCGAATATCGACGACTACGCGTGGAATATCGGCTTCCGCGGCGCCGTCGTCGGGGCCAACTTCGGTGAAGGGAACAGCGGCAATGCGCGATGCGTTCGATAAAAAGTCGCCCATATAAAATTATCGGAGTGGACGGCGGATCGGTTGTCGTTTGGTAACTCGGATAATCGATCCGGAATCGAGGGAAGACCGATGACGGAGCGTGAAATGAAAGTTTTTAAATTGATGCCGATGTTAGTC
>CALBTQ010000611.1 GCA_937967875.1 uncultured Pseudomonadota bacterium | reverse complement strand
TCGTATTCGGTGACTGGAGTTCAGACGTGTGCTCTTCCGATCTCGCCAATCCGGCAAGACGTTGCCGACTGGTCTGGCGCTTAAACATCGTCTGGCCAAGTCGCTGGTCTACGAAAAAATTTCCGCCCGCCTGGGCGGCAGCGTGCGTTTGCTGGCGGTGGCCGGTGCGCCGATGAGCAAGGAGATCGCCGAGTTTTTCTTCGCGCTCAACGTGCTGATTCTCGAGGCCTACGGCATGACCGAAAGTTCGGCCCCGTCGACGATGAACACGTTCGCCAAATACCGCATGGGCACGGTGGGCACGCCGTTGCCGGGTGTGGAAGTGCGCCTGGCCCCCGACGGCGAAGTACTCATACGCGGGCGCTCGATTTTCGCCGGCTACTTCAACAAGCCCGAGGAAAGCGCCGAAATGCTGGCCGGCGGCTGGCTGCACACGGGCGACATCGGCGAGTTCGACGACGACGGCATGTTGCGCATCACCGACCGCAAGAAGGATCTGATCGTCACCGCCGGCGGCAAGAACGTGGCGCCGCAGAAAATCGAAAACATGCTGATCGTCGATCCGTACATCGCCCAGGCCGTGGTCATCGGCGACCAGCGCAGCTTCCTGACCGCGTTGATCTCCCCGGCGATGGAGACGATCGCACAGTATGCCAAGGAAAAAGGATTCAGCCTGCCCGAACGCGCGAAGGTCGCCGAGTGCGAACCCTTGGTGCAATTGATCCGCGAACGCATAAAGCTGGTCAACGACCAACTGGCGCGCTACGAGACGGTCAAGGATTTCCGCCTGCTCGATCACGACCTATCGCTGGAAACAGGCGAGTTGACGCCGACCCTCAAGGCCAAACGCAAGGTCATCAACCAGAATTTCCGGGAGTTGATCGATTCGATGTACGCCGCCAAGGCGAGCCCCAAATCCGTTTCGGGAAGCGGCGAATCGGCCGGCGCGTTTTAAAAAGAAAGTGGTCGGGGACGGAATTGAACCGCCGACACGCGGATTTTCAGTCCGCTGCTCTACCTGCTGAGCTACCCGACCATTTTATGTGCATATGAATGTGTCAAAGACGATGGAATTTATACAAAAATGACATAGGGCGTCAAGGGCTTTTTTCGTCCACAAAAGAAAAACGCCCTCGTTTGTCGAAGGCGTTTTTCCCAAGTGGAGGGAACGTGTTTCCTTTTGATGACTTAGTGGCCTGCTTTCATTTATCTGGACACACCGCCATAAAAAAAGTTAAATAAAAAGTCGAATGGAAACTGCAATCCCACAAAAACGCATCCGCATCGATTGCCACTGTCATACCGGCGCTTCTTTCGATTGTCGGGTGACGCCCGAACAATTCGTTTTCGACGCCGTCACCGCCGGGCTGGACGCGGTGATCATCTGCGACCACAACACCTTTGCCGGCGTCGAGGCGATTCAGGCGCTTGCTCCGCCGTTTCGCGTCATTCGCGGACGGGAAATCAACACGCGCGACGGCGAAATGCTCGGCCTGTTTCTCACCTCGCCGGTGCCGGCCGGCAAAAGCGCGCGGGAGACGATCGAATTAATTCACCGCCAGGGCGGATTGGCCGTCGTGCCGCATCCCTTCGCCTGGACCGCGCTGCATCGCCTTCGTGAAGAAAAGCTGATCGATGCCGCGCCCTACGTCGACGCCGTCGAAGGCGCGAACGCCCGCAACGAAATGGCCCGGGCCGACTATCGGGCGCGCCGATTGGCGGAGCGTTTCGGCAAGCCGATCACCGCCGGCAGCGACGCGCACGAACGCCGGCGCGTGGGCAGCGGCTACCTCGAAATGGAGTCGTTCACCGACGCGGCGGATTTCCTCGCCAAATTGCCCGACGCCCGCCCGGTGGTCGTGCGCCGCATGAACTTTTTCAACAACATGCTCGGCTTCCTCGTCAGCATCGGCGAATACCTGTATACTCGGCGCAAGTTGCCGACGCCACCCCAATCCAGTTAGAGGATGATGCCATGTCCCATGCGCGCCTTCTGTTTCAGCGCTTCCCGTCGTTGGCCGAGAAACTGCCGTGGATGCAACTGGCCGACCTGCCCACGCCGGTGCAGCGTTTGCCGCACCTGGGCGAACACCTGGGCATGAGCAATCTGTGGATCAAGCGCGACGACCTGGATTCGAACATCTACAGCGGCAACAAGCCGCGTAAGTTCGAATTTATTTTCGCCGACGCCAAACGCAAAGGCTGTCAGGGCATTTTAACCATCGGCAGCGCCGGTTCGAACCATGGCGCGGCGACCACCCTGTTCTGCTGCCACGAGGGATTGCAGCCCACGCTCGCCCTCGTGCCGCAACCGGTGCTCAGCTACGTCCGGCAGAACATCTTCATCAATTATTGCCGGCAAGCGCAGTTCATGCACGCTCCCAACGACGCGCTCAACGTGCTCAACGTCATGCGCTTTTATCTGACCAAAAAAATCAAAGGCGAACCGGCGCCCTATTTCATGTACTTCGGCGGCTCCTCGGTGCTGGGCAATATCGGTTTCGTTGAGGCGGGGCTGGAGTTAGCCGAGCAGATCAAACGCGGCGAAATGCCGCTGCCCAAGCACCTGTTCGTCACCACCGGCTCCTGCGGCACCCATGCGGGCTTGCTCGTCGGGCTGAAACTGGCGCAATTGCCGATCCAGGTGATCGGGGTGCGCATCGTGCCCAAGATCGTCACCAACCGGCATGTCGTCGCCCTGCACGCCAATCGCACCGCGGCGTTTCTACACCGGTTGGAACCCTCGTTCCCGCGTCTGCACTTCAACGCGGCGGAAATCAACCTGATCGAAAACTTCTACGGCGGACAATACGGCCGCCCGACCGAGGAAGGCAAAGCGGCCATCCGCCTGTTTCGCGAAACGGAAAACCAGGCGTTGGATCCGACCTACACGGCCAAGACCTTCGCCGCGATGCTCGATTTTATCAAGCGCCGTCGCCTGACCGGCGAACCGGTATTGTACTGGCAAACGCTCAACACGGTCGATTTGTCCGCGCACACCGCCGGTCGGTCGCCCGAAGAACTTCCACCGCCCTTGCGGCATTACTTCACCGAACCGTTATATGATCCGGATCTCTAATCTTTGTGGAGAAAGACGATGAAAAAGTTGATCGCTCTGTTTTCGTTGCTGCTTCTACTGACTGCCGTGGCGGCCTGGGCCGGCCCGACTGACGGCGCGACCGTGGAGCAATACCTGACGCAAATGAAATTGAAATTCACCAGAGGGCAGATCGGCGAATACAAGTTCTCCTTGAGCTTCCCCGACGGCCAGCCGGAACAATTTTATGTGCGCACGATGCCCTCGCACAAAATCGTCTATCTGGCAATCGTCGACGTTTACGAACTGGCTGCCGACAACCCCAAAGCCTCGGCCATTTTCCGCCTGATGGCGGATCTCAATTACCGCCTGACGGTGGGCAAACTGGAGTGGGACCAGCAGGCAAAATCCGTCCGCCTCAGTTACACGTTCGCCGCCGAGAACGGAGTGGATTTCGCCTCGTTCAAAGCGGCCGTGCAGACGCTGCTCACCGAAGTGGAAACGGTTCGCAAAGAATTGAGCAAAGTGAAATGATCTCAGAGGCTCGCGGCCACCGCGCGAGCGATATCGAGGTGCCCCTGCTCATTGGGCATCGGCCATAACAGCCAGTCGAGCAGATAATCGGGCGTTTTCTCGCCCCATCGCTTTTCCAGATCGCACAACGGCAACTGGAAGGATTGTGCGGTCACTTGAATTAAAAAATTGTAACCGTTCTCCAACGGCAGGCGCGGCGTCGAGCCGGTCGGCGCCGGCATTTTCGGAGTCGACACCAACACCAGTCGCACGCCGAGCTCCTCCGCCTGACGGGCGATGGCAAACAGCGCTTCCTGCACCTGCGCCACCGAGCCGACCCGCTCGACGAACCGCTGGTTTTCCATTTCTTTCTGATGATCCAGGCGCAGGCGGAACGCCAACCGTCGCCGGCCCAGTTCATGCCCCAGGCGCCACCATGGCCGGGAACAGGCCCGCGGCGCAAACGGATCGCCCGGCGGAAATTCGCGCAAACGCTCTTTCGGCTGCGCGTCGACAAGGCCGGTCATCACCACCGCCGTTTTCGCCCGATAGCGCTTGACCTGCATGGTGAAGTTCTTGGCGATGTCGGCGGCCGTATCGTGGACCGTAGCCAGGTTGGCCACGTACACCTGTTCGTCGTGGTCGCGCAGGATGGTTTCCAGGCGCTGAGGCCAGGAGTCGCTCGCCTGCACGCCCACACCGAACGTCCAACTGTCGCCGAAACAAAGAATGTAACGGCTCAATTCGTCCGGCGGCGCGTCGACATAGGGATTGCGGGCCTGATAGCGATGATCGCCGCGCGGCGCGCCGTTGTCGCAGTAGTCCGCCGGCGGCACGCCCACCGCGAAAATGCGCAACAGCACATCGATCGCAAGTAAAACGGCCAAAACCGATCGGAAGAGCACACGTCTGAACTCCCGTCACCGCATACGATCTCGTATGCCG